>NZ_JBFUIH010000064.1:0-28165 GCF_056401975.1 Pseudomonas sp. P4_C8
ATCCACCAGGGTATAGCTGTAACTGATCCACCAGGGTATAGCTGTAACTGACCACGCCCGTGGTGGCGTCGAACCCGGTGATGGTCAGCGTGCTGCCCAATGGTGTGACGATCGATTGCGGGAAGCCCGCCGTCACGCCACCGGCCACCACATGAAGGCCACCGACATCGAGGGTTTGCAGGCCGTCGAGCGCGGTCACGGTGAAAGTGCCGTTCTGGGTCAGCGCCGGGGTGTTCGGGTTGGTGCCGTCGCTGAGGTTTTTCTCATAGACGGTGAGTTCGCCACCGTTGACGTTGAGGCCATCGAGGGTGACCGGGTCATCGTTGTTGTGGATTTGCAGCACCAGGTTGGCACTGCTGGTGTCGCCATCGGCATCGGTGAGGGTGTAGGCGAAGGTTTCCGTGCCGTTGCCATTGCCGTGCAGCGCTTTGAAATCGGCATTGCTGGTATTCAGGGTGTAGATGTACGTGCCGTTGGCGTTCAGCACCAACGTGCCGTAAGTCCCGGCAAACGTGCCGGGGGTGATGGGACCGGCATTGGGGCCGGTCGGTATGCGGTCGGCGCCTTGTACGTCATTGCTCAGTACATTGCCGTTGAGGGTCAGCAGGGTTTCCGATGCAGTGCTGGCGTTGCTGTCGTACACGGCTTGAGGCAGGTCGTCGATGATGTTGACGTTGATCTGGTTGGTCGCGGTGCTGCCGTCGGTGTCTGTCRCCACCACATCGAAGTTTTCGGKGAGGCTGTTGKYACCGTYGGCGGYTGGATGGGTTTCGTTATCCACCAGGGTGTAGCTGTAGCTGATGACACCGGTGGTCGAGTTGTAGYCAGTGATGGTCAGYGTGTTGCCCAGCGCCGTGACGATTGTTTGCGGGAAGCCCGCCGTCACACCACCAGCCACCACATGAATGCCGCCGACATCGAGGGTTTGCAAGCCATCAAGCGCGGTCACGGTGAAGGTGCCGTTCTTCGTCAGGGCCGGGGTGTTCGGGTTGGTGCCGTCGCTGAGGTTTTTCTCGTAGACGGTCAGTTCGCCGCCGTAGACGTTGAGGGTCACTGGATCGTCGTCGTTGTGGATGTTCAGCACCAGGTTGGCACTGCTGGTGTCGCCATCGGCATCGGTGAGGGTGTAGGCGAAGGTTTCCGTGCCGTTGCCATTGCCGTGCAGCGCTTTGAAATCACTATTGCTGGTGTTCAGGGTGTAGGTGTAGGTGCCGTTGGCGTTCAGCATCAACGTGCCGTAAGTCCCGGCAAACGTGCCGGGGGTGATCGGGCCGACATTTTCCCCGAGGGTCACGCGGTCGGCGCCTTGTACGTCGTTGGTCAATACGTTGCCGTTGAGGGTCAGCAGGGTTTCCGATGCGGTGCTGGCGTTGCTGTCGTTCACGCCTTGAGGCAGGTCGTCGACAATGTTGACGTCGAGCGTGCCGTTGGCGGTGGTGCCGTTGTCGTCCACCACGGTCACGGCGAACTGCTCTGGCAGTGAGTTGGCGTCGTTAGCGGTGGGGTGGGCTTCGTTGTCGGCCAGGGCGTAGCTGTAGCTCACGACGCCAGTCGTGGCGTTGAACCCGGTGATCGTCAGCGTGCTCCCCAACGGAGTCGTGACAGATTGCGGGAACCCAGTCGCCACACCGTTGGTGACTACCGCGATGCCGCCGACAGTCAGCGTCGTCACGCCGTCCAAAGCGGTGATGGCGAAGGTGCCGCTTTGGGTCTGCGCCGAAGCATCGGGGCTGCTGCCGTCGCCGAGGTTTTTCTCGTAGACGGTAAGTTCGCCACCGTTAGCGTTGAGGCCACCCATCGTGACCGGGTCATCGTTGTTGTGGATTTGCAGCACCAGGTTGGCGGTGCTGGTGTCGCCGTCGGCATCAGTGAGGGTGTAGGCGAAGGTTTCCGTGCCGCTGCCACCGCCGTGCAGCGCTTTGAAATCGACATCGCTGGTGTTCAGCGTGTAGGTGTAAGTGCCGTTGGGATTGAGCACCAGGGTGCCGTAGGTTCCGGTGAAGGTGCCGCCAATGACTGGGCCGCTGTCGGGGCCAACAGGAATGCGGTCTGCGCCCTGCGTGTCGTTCGGCAGCACACTGCCGGTCAGGGTCAGCAGGGTTTCCGATGCGGTACTGGCGTTGCTGTCATCGACGGCCTTGGGCACGTCGTCAGTGATGTTGACGTCCAGCGTGCCGGTGACGGTGTCACCGTTGCTATCGCCGGCCATCACGGTGATCTGCTCGATGAGGGGGGTGGTGCCGTCGCCAGCCGGATGGATGACGCTTCCGTTGAGGGTGAAGCTGTAACTCACCACGCCAGTGGCCGGGTCGTACGTGATGGTCAGGGTGTTGCCCTGTGGCGTGGTGATTGATTGAGGAACGCCTGCAGCCACACCACCCGTGATGACGTTGATGCCGCCGATGCTTAGGCTGTTCAGCCCGTCGAGCGCCGACACACTGAACGTGCCGTTCTGTGTCAACGCGCCTGGATTACTCGCAGAACCGTTGGGCAGGTTGGCTTCGTTGATGGTCAGTTCCCCGCCCGCTGCCGACAGGCCGACGAGCGTGACCGGATGGTTGACGGGTGTTGGCGGGGGCGCTACGACGGCCGGAGTGCCATCGGAGTTCTGGATATCGGCGTTGTGCCGTTCTTCGGGAAATTCCGGGATGCTGCCAAACCCTGCTGTCGGGAAGCCAATCGTCGGATCGACCCGCCCGCCCACCTCTTCCAGCAAGACAAAAGTGTGGCCGCCGCCCGATGCACCATCGCCCGCCGGGGTCGAGCCAGGCCCTGCCGCAGTGGCTTCAGCGGTCTGCGTCGGGTCAGCGCCCGCCGCGATAGTTTTTTGCAGTTGTTCGACATCGGTCAGCTGCACTTCGCTCGGCGTCACCGCTTCTAAGGTGCCAACGTGGGGCGACTGATGCGCAAGGAGCTGCGGGCTCATCTGTAGATTGCTGCCACGCCCAAGGGTCAGTTCCTCGCCATTTTGCAAATGGACCGCCACCGCGCCTTCGGCTCCGGTGACCAGTTGATCACCGGCGAACAATCGATCGCCCTCGACCAATGCGCGCCGGGTGCCGTCGCTCGCCACCGCGAACACCTGACCAATGACTTTACTGACGATACCGATGAGCGTAGCCATGTGCACTTCCTCCGCTGCCAACAGCTGTCGGCATCCTGTTTTTTCGAAGAAAGTGCTCATGGTTTAAAGCAGGTAACCGAGCAGATCGCCTGCAGAGCGCGTTTACCTGAGTAAGCCGCTGCCCTGGCGATATGCTCGCCCAGCGTGTCGCTCTACCACAGCGTCGGCGACAGCGGGATAAAACCCTCTGCAATCAATGGCTTCGGGGCCCACTTGCGTCGCAACTAGCCTGGTGAACGATGCGTAACAGTCCTGAATCAACCAAGTGACAAAAAACCGTCACTCAAGAACCGTTACGCTGCCCTCCCCTCCAGCACTTCCCAGCCCTAAATCGATAAGTGGACTGAACTTTTCAAAAAACCTTTGAAAGCTCCCTAAAGCTGATAATTCAAAGCCTTTCGCAGTGAACAATGTGCTGGATTTTGCTGATGGCATAAGTTTTTTTTGTCATAAAAGTAATGAGAAATATTTCTTAACTATCCTCTAGAATGTTCTTAGCTCTGTTGTTACAAGGGTGAAACGATTTTACCTATAAATGCCGTCAAATTATTGGCGACTGATAAGCACCATCAGGAATTCAGGGAGATGCACCCATGCGCGTTTTAACCCCTCTTTGCAGCGCGGTTCTGCTGGCCGTTGCTTGCAATTCCAGCGCTCAAGCCATGTCGTTGACCGAGGCAATCCAAAGCACCATCGCAACCCATCCGGAACTGGCCTCGCGGGTGGACTCGCGCCTGTCCGCGGATGAACAGGTGAACGTTGCCAAAGGGGGCTTTTATCCATCAGTTGATCTGACTGGCGCCTACGGGCGGGCGCGCAGCGATAACACCAACACCCGGCAATTCGACAAACACAACACCGAAACCATGAATTACACCCAGTCGGAATTGCGCTTGCGGCAGATGCTGTTTGACGGTTTCAGCACCTCGAACGAAGTTAATCGCACCAAAGACGTGGTCAACTCCCGGGCCTATTACGCACAAGGCACCGCCCAGGATCTGGCCCTGCGCACCATCGAGGTTTACCTCGAAGTGCTCAAGCGCCGCGAACTGGTGACCCTGGCCACGAACAACCTGCAAGCCCACTTGCGCGTCAACGACCAGATCGGCCTGCGTACCCAACGTGGCGTCGGCAGCACCGCCGACTCCGATCAATCCGGCGCGCGCCGGGCACTGGCGCAAAACAACCTCGACACCGCTGAAGTCGACCTGGCGGACGCCGAGTCAAACTTCTTCAGCGTCGTAGGGCGCCTGCCCGATGAGCTCGAAACGCCGCCATCGACCCGCGGCGAACTGCCCGCCACCCTGCCGGAAGCCCAGCAGAGCATGGTGACCAACAACCCGTACCTGAAATCCGCCCAGGCCGACGTGCAATCGGCCGAGAGCCAGTATGAAGTCGCCAAATCGCCGTTCTACCCACGCCTCGACGCCGAAGCCGCGGTGGTCGCAAACAACAACGTGCAGGGCGATGAAGGTCACGACAACGAGTGGCGTGTGGGTGTGGTGATGAACTACAACCTGTTCCGCGGTGGCAGTGACAAGGCGCGCCTGGCCTCCGATGCGCATCAGATCAACCAGGCGATGGACATCCGCAACAACGCCCTGCGCCAGCTCAACGAGAACATTAACCTGGCCTGGAACGCCATGGTCAATGCGAAGAAGCAAACGCCTACCGCGCGCGAATACGCTGAAACCAGTAAACGCGTGCGCATTGCCTATCAGGACCAGTTCGGTCTGGGTCAGCGGTCACTGCTCGACTTGCTCGACAGTGAAAACGAGCTCTACAACGCCAACCGCCGCTACACCGAAGTGCGCTACACCGAGGAATTCTCGATGTACCGCGTGCTGGCCAGTATGGGTGAGTTGCTGAGCAAGCAACGGGTAGTGTTGCCCGCCGATGCAATCGCCTCCTCAGAAGTGAAGAACGAAGCCCGTTTACCTGAAATGAAGTAGCTCACTGGGAGCGATCAATGTGACCAGCATGGAATCCGGCAACACTGGTGTCGATCCGCGCCTCAGCTTCGATGACCCGCTTCTGGACGGTCTGTTGATCCTCTGCAAACTCCACGGCGCGACCGTCAGTCGCGCCAGCCTGAGTGCTGGGCTACCCCTGAACAAACAACGCTTGAGCCTGGACCTGCTGCCGCGCGCAGCGGCCCGGGCCAGCTTGCAGGCGCGTGTACTTCGCCGTGAACTGGGGGATATTTGCGCCCTCAACTTGCCGGTGATGTTAATCCTCAACAACGGTCGCACGGCCATCCTGCGACGCTTCGGCGATGATGGTCAGGTGCTGATCCTGCCCAGCGAAGCCGACGGCGGTGAACAATGGGTCAGCACGCAAGAGCTGGCCGAAAACTACAGTGGCCAAGCCTTGTTTGCCCGGCCACGCCATGAACTCGAAGACTTGCGCTCGCCCCTGGTGCCGCGTGTGGAAGCGTGGTTTCGCGACACGCTGAAACTGTCGAAATGGCTGTACAGCGATGCGATCCTGGCGAGCTTCCTGATCAACCTGCTCGGGTTGATGGTGCCGCTGTTCGTGATGCAGACCTACGACCGGGTGGTGCCGAACCAGGCCACCTCGACCTTGTGGGTGTTGTCGATCGGCTTGCTGATCGGCACCGGTTTTGAACTGGTGCTGCGGGTCGTGCGCGCACATTTGCTCGACACCGCCGGGAAGAAAACCGACGTAATCCTGTCGGCGACCTTGTTCGAGCGCATCACCGGCATGTCGATGAAAGCCCGCCCGGCGACCATCGGCGGTTTTGCCCAGAGCATTCATGACTTCCAGGGCCTGCGGGAATTTCTCACCGCAGTCACCTTGACCAGCCTGATCGACCTGCCTTTCGCCGTGCTGATGCTGGTGGTGATCGGCTTGCTCGGCGGCTGGCTGGTGGTGATTCCGTTGCTGGCGTTTCCGATCACGATCATCTTCGCGATGGTGATCCAGATGCGCCTGCGCGACACCGTGCAAAAAAGCCTGAGCCTGGGTGCCGAACGCCAGGCCTTGCTGATCGAAACCCTCGGCGGCCTCGAAACCCTCAAGGCCTGTAGCGCCGAGAGCGAGCGCCAGCACAAATGGGAAAGCACCCACGGCGCCCTCACCCGCCTCGACAGCCATGCACGCCACCTTTCGGCGCTGGCCACCAACGGCACACTGTTCATCCAGCAATTCTCCGGCATGGCGACCATCGTCGCCGGGGTCTACAGCATCATCGCCGGCAACCTCAGTGTGGGGGCACTGGTGGCGACTTACATGCTCGGTAGCCGCGTGCTCGCGCCACTGGGGCAAATTGCCGGTTTGATCACTCGCTACCAGCAAGCGCAACTGACCATGAAAAGCACCGATGCGCTGATGGGCCTGCCACAGGAACGCGACGCGAAACAGCGGCCGCTGGAGCGCACACAACTGCAAGGCGCGCTCGACGTCAGCGGCGTGACCTTCCACTACAACGGCCAGAACGCACCGGCACTGGCCAACGTCAGTTTCAGCATGAAACCGGGCGAACGCATCGGCATCATCGGTCGCAGTGGCTCGGGCAAAAGCACCCTGGCGCGACTGGTGATGGGGTTCTACGCACCGGAAGAAGGCCAGTTGCTGCTCGACGGTCTGGACCTGCGGCAACTGGATGTCGCGGACCTGCGCCAACAGATCGGTTATGTCGCCCATGACCTGCCGCTGCTGGCCGGAAGCCTGCGCGACAACCTGACCCTGGGCGCCCGCTACATCAGCGATTCACGGATGCTCGAAGTCGCCGAACTGACCGGCGTCACCGAATTGGCGCGCCAGCACCCTCAGGGTTTCGACCGACCGGTAGGCGAGCGCGGGCAGTTGCTGTCCGGAGGGCAACGTCAGGCGGTATTGCTGGCACGGGCCTTGTTGCTCGACCCACCGATCCTGCTGCTCGACGAACCGACCAGCGCCATGGACAACAGCAGCGAAGACGTTCTGCGGCAAAAACTCCACACTTGGGTCCAGGGCAAAACCCTGCTGCTGGTCACTCACCGCACTGCGATGCTCAGCCTGGTGGATCGATTGGTCGTGCTGGATAACGGGCGAATCGTCGCCGACGGTCCGAAGGAAGCGGTCATTGATGCACTGCGCAAGGGCCGTGTCGGCTCTGCGGCGGTCTAGGAGAACCCCATGGCCCGTTCATCATCCGACACACCAAAGGACCGGGGCTACTTCGGCAGTTTCGGTAAAACCGCCGAGAGTGAATTCATGCCGGAAACCGCCGGCGCCTCGTTGCAGGATTCCCCCCGCTGGTCGCGGATTACCGTGTGGCTGGCGGCGGGGCTGATTATCAGTGCGGTGGTATGGGCCAAGTTCGCGGTGCTTCAAGAAGTCACCATGGGCGAAGGCAAGGCGATTCCGTCGAGCAAGGTCCAGGTGATCCAGAACCTGGAGGGCGGTATCGTCACCGAGATCTTCGTTCGCGAAGGGCAAATGGTGAACAAGGGCGACACGTTGCTGCGCCTGGATGACACACGGTTTCTGTCGAACAAAGGTGAGAGTGAAGCGGATCGTTATGCACTGACGGCGCAGGTTGAACGGCTGTCGGCAGAAGCGGAGGGACGCCCGTTCAAGCTGTCAGATGAAGTGATCGCCAAGGCACCGCAAGTGGCCGAGGATGAGCGCTCGCTGTACGAACAACGCCAGCGTCGACTTGCCAGTGAACAGCGCACGCTGAGCGAACAACTTCGGCAAAAAACCCAGGAACTGGCAGAATTCCGCTCCAAACAGGGACAGTTCAGCTCCAGCCTGGCGCTGCTCCAACAAGAGATGAACATGTCCACGCCACTGGTGAGCACCGGGGCGGTTTCACCGGTGGAAATCCTGCGTCTCAAACGCAGTGCGGTGGAGATCCGCGGCTCGCTGAATGCAACGACGCTGGCGATTCCCCGGGCTGAAGCGGCGATCAACGAGATCAAAAGCAAAATCGACGAGTCGGAACAATCCTTCCGCTCCGACGCGGCGAAAGAGCTGAATGAGAAACGCACTGACCTGTCGAAAATTACAGCATCGAGCATTGCCATCGATGACCGCGTGACGCGCACGACAGTGGTGTCGCCGGTTCACGGCATTATCAAAGTGCTGAAGGTCAACACCATCGGCGGTGTGGTTCAGCCCGGCAGCGACATGGTGGAAATCGTGCCACTGGAAGACAACTTGCTGATCGAGGCCAAAGTGCGGCCGCAGGACGTGGCGTTCCTGCATCCGGGGCAGAAAGCGATGGTCAAGTTCAGCGCATACGATTACACGATTTATGGCGGGTTGAGCGCCAAACTCGAACTGATCGGCGCCGACACCATCACCGATGACAAGGGCAACAGCTTCTACCTGATTCAGGTTCGGACGGATAAAAACCACTTGGGCGGGGATGTGAAACCGTTGCTGATCATTCCCGGGATGGTTGCCACGGTGGATATCATCACGGGTGAGAAGAGCGTGCTGGATTACCTGCTCAAACCGGTGCTTAAAGCGCGGACCGAGGCGATGCGGGAAAGGTAGTCTCTGGCCTGGATCTTCTGTGTTTGTCAGGGCCTCTTCGCGGGCAAGCCCGCTCCTACATTTGATCGCGATTATCCTGAAAGCACTCGGTCACATGTGGGAGCGAGCCTGCTCGCGATGAGGCCCTTAAATTCAACGACTATTTCGGCCCATGATTACGCTGGAAGGTCTCCTCCCCCATCGCCGCGATCTGCCCTTCGATCAACGCCTCGAACGGTTTCAACAATGGCTCAAACGTGCCCGGCGCTTCCAGCGTTTGCAGCGCCTGCACAATCGCCTCCACTGTCGACAACGCCCCCGGCCCCGGTGCCTTGCGCAATCGATATCGCGATACCCCGCCATCCGCCAAGGTCACCCGTGGCAACGCTGCCAGCAGTGGATTGAGGTGCAGCATCTTGCGCGCCTTGCGCCAGGTGCCGTCCGGGACGACCAGCAATAGCGGCTCGTCAGTCGCCGTATACGTTGGCATCGGTTGCGCGTCCTCGCCCGGAAACAACAACCGCGCCTGATACCCTGGTTGATTCAACAGCGCCGGCAAATCCTCGAACACCTCACCGACGATCAGCTCTGCATTCTTCAAGCCCAACGCCGCCAATCGCGCCGTGTTCAATGCGTGATTCACTTCGCTCGGATGTTGCAACAACAGCACTCGGGTGCGGCTATCGAGGCTCGGGATCAGCGGGCACAAACAATGAGTTTGCGGGCGCAGGCAACGGGGACACTGGATTCTGGACATGGATCAGGCCTGATTCAGTTGTGCTTTGAGCAAATCGCGAAAGGTCTGGATCAGCGGTTCGCGACTGCGGCCACGACGCACGATCATCGAGAACGGCGCCTGATAACCAAAGGTCGCCGGCAGCAACACACGCAAATCGCCCTTGTCCGCCCATGCCTGAGCGTAGTGCTCTGGCAGGTAACCGATGTAGGCGCCGGACAGCACCAGAATCAGTTGTGCTTCCATACTCTCCACCGTCGCCGCGCTGTGTTTGAAACCGTGACGCGCCAATTCCGCCTGGCTCCAGTAACCCCGGCCAACCATCCGTTGCTGGGTGATGACTTGCTCGGGGATACGCCGCTCGGTGAACAGCGGATGCCGGCTGCTGCAATACAGCCAGTGCTGCTCGCGGTAAAGCGGCATGTAGACCAGGCCACTCATGCGCGTGGAGAACGCACCGATGGCCAGGTCCAGGCGATTGTCCTGCACGCCGAGTTGCAGTTCGTACGGGCTCATGACCGACAAGTGCAAATGCACGGCCGGGTGTTCCTGGCTGTAGGCGCCGATGGCTTCGGCGAAGGGCAAGGCCTTGTCACTGACCGTTGAGTCGATCACGCCAAGGTTCAGCGTGCCGCGCAGTTCACCCTTGAGCGCTGCGGCGTATTGCTCGAAGCCTTCGAGCTCGCCCAGTAGACGCAGGGTTTCCTGATGAAACAGTTCGCCCTTGCTGGTCAGGCTGAACCCACCACGACCGCGATGGCAGAGCACCAGACCGAGGGCCGCTTCAAGCTGGCTCATGTAGGTGCTGATGGCCGACGTCGAGAGGTTGAGTTCTTGCTGGGCGTTGGCGAACCCTTGATGACGGACCACGCTGACGAAGATGCGCAATAGTTTCAGGTCGGGTAAAGCGTTGGCCATGGGGCTCTCCAGCAAAAAAACGCAGACGATGACACCTGTAGCAGCTGCCGAGCACCGCGAGGCTGCGTTCGGCTGCGAAGCAGTCGTGAAATCAGATAATGCGGTGTTTCAGGAAAACCTCGCGTTCAGGTTTCACGACGGCTACGCCGCCGAACGCAGCCTCGCGGTGCTCGTCAGCTGCTACATGCTCTGCGAGTCTATCGCTGCCCGAACCATTAGTTTAGAAAAATCTGAACTAAGTATTTGCCCGTAGCGATTCTTCCCGGCCACTACATTTCGCAGAATCGTCTCCCAACGGTGCCTGTGTCTATCCGGACCTGTGCAACCGACATAAATAAAACAACGACGATGAGGCCCTACCCGTGGACAAGATTCTTCACCAACCACTGGGCGGCAATGAAATGCCGCGCTTCGGCGGCATCGCCACCATGATGCGACTCCCCCATTTAGATACCGCTGCCGGTCTGGACGCTGCCTTCATTGGCGTGCCACTGGACATCGGCACTTCGCTGCGCCCCGGCACCCGTTTCGGACCTCGCGAAATCCGCGCTGAATCGGTGATGATCCGCCCGTACAACATGGCGACTGGCGCTGCTCCGTTCGATTCTCTGTCGGTGGCCGACATCGGTGACGTGGCAATCAACACGTTCAACCTGCTGGACGCGGTACGGATCATCGAAGAGTCCTACCACAAGATCCTCGAACACGATGTGATCCCCCTGACCCTGGGCGGCGACCACACCATCACCCTGCCGATCCTGCGTGCCATTCATAAAAAGCACGGCAAGATCGGCCTGGTGCACATCGATGCGCACGCTGATGTGAACGATCACATGTTCGGCGAGAAAATCGCCCACGGCACCACTTTCCGCCGCGCCGTCGAAGAAGGCCTGCTGGATTGCGACCGCGTGGTGCAAATCGGCCTGCGCGCTCAAGGCTACACCGCTGACGACTTCAACTGGAGCCGTAATCAGGGCTTCCGTGTGGTTCAGGCCGAAGAGTGCTGGCACAAGTCCCTGGCCCCGTTGATGGCCGAAGTTCGCGAGAAAGTCGGTGGCGGTCCGGTGTACCTGAGTTTCGACATCGACGGCATCGACCCGGCCTGGGCGCCTGGCACCGGCACCCCGGAAATCGGCGGTCTGACGACCATTCAAGCAATTGAAATCGTTCGCGGCTGCCAAGGCCTCGACCTGGTCGGTTGCGATCTGGTAGAAGTCTCGCCCGCTTATGACACCACCGGCAACACCTCGCTGCTGGCTGCCAACCTGCTATACGAAATGCTCTGCGTACTGCCGGGTGTGGTCCACCGCTAAGGATGGATTCGCTCGCTAAACCGGCGTTGCGACAAACCACCTGATAAACGCGTTACCTGTAGGAGCAAGGCTTGCCCGCGATGAACGATAACGCGGTCCGCCTGATTGACCGCGGTGTCTTCATCGCGGGCAAGCCTTGCTCCTACGGGTTTGATTTTCGCCTCACCATAAAAAAAACAATTGGAGACACGCCGTCATGGCTTTGGATTTATTCGTCGTACTCATCTACGCCGCCGCGATGCTGATACTCGGCTACTACGGCATGCGCAAGGCCAAGACCAACGAAGACTTTTTGGTCGCCGGTCGTAACCTCGGCCCGAGCCTGTACATGGGCACCATGGCCGCCACCGTTCTGGGCGGCGCGTCCACCGTCGGCACCGTACGCCTGGGCTACGTCCATGGCATTTCCGGTTTCTGGCTTTGCGCGGCCCTCGGTTGCGGGATCGTGGCGCTGAACCTGTTCCTCGCCAAACCGCTGCTGAAACTGAAGATCTACACCGTTACCCAAGTGCTGGAAAAACGCTACAACCCGATGGCCCGCTCCGCGAGCGCGGTGATCATGCTGGCGTACGCACTGATGATCGGCGTGACCTCGATCCTGGCCATCGGCACCGTGCTGCAAGTGCTGTTCGATCTACCGTTCTGGGTCTCGGTATTGGTCGGCGGTGGCGTGGTGGTGATCTACTCCGCAATCGGCGGCATGTGGTCCCTGACCCTGACCGACATCGTCCAGTTCGTGATCAAGACCGTAGGCCTGATGTTCATCCTGTTGCCAATCTGTCTGTATCGCGTTGGCGGTTGGGATGAGTTGGTGTTGAAACTGCCGGCCACCGCCTTCAGTTTCACCACGATTGGCTGGGACACCATCATCACCTACTTCATGATCTACTTCTTCGGGATCCTGATCGGCCAGGACATCTGGCAGCGTGTGTTCACCGTCAAGACCGCCAAAGTGGCTCAGGTCGCCGGTACATTCGCAGGCTTCTACTGCATCCTCTACGGACTGGCCTGCGCCCTGATCGGCATGGCCGCTCACGTGCTGATCCCGGACCTGGACAACGTCAACAACGCCTTCGCCGCCATCGTCAAACTGTCCCTGCCGGACGGTATCCGTGGTCTGGTAATCGCCGCGGCCCTGGCCGCCATGATGTCCACCGCCAGCGCCGGCCTGCTCGCCGCTGCCACCACCCTGACCGAAGATATGCTGCCGAAACTGCGTGGCGGTAAACCGTCGAGCCTGCGCATCAACCGCCTGTTCACCCTGTTGACCGGCATCGTCGTACTCGGCATCGCTCTGGTCGTGAATGACGTGATCAGCGCCCTGACCCTGGCGTACAACCTGCTGGTGGGCGGCATGCTGATCCCGCTGATGGGTGCGATTTTCTGGAAGCGCGCAACCACCGCCGGCGCGATCACCAGCATGGGCATGGGCTTCGCCACTGCGCTGGTGTTCATGTTCAAGGACGGTATGGATGCCAATACTCCGATCTACTACAGCCTCGGCGTCGGTCTGGTGAGCTTCGTGCTGGTCAGCCTGATGTCCCGTCGCCCTGCAGCTCAGGCCAGCGCCGCCTAAGCTGAACATAACAACTTGATGCTTTCTTCGGCGGGTGTGGCGTCGGTTGCCACACCCGTTTTTTTTCGTCTGGAGAAAACCTTTGATGAAGATTGTTTCTCGCGATCTTTGGTTCAAGGTGAAACAGCTCAGCGACGGCATTCGCCTGATTCACGAGCCCTACATCCGGCCTTTCTATCGCTGTAACCTTTGGCACATTCAGGGCCGCGACAAGGATCTGCTGTTGGACAGCGGTTCCGGGCTGGTCAGCCTGCGCGAGCAACTGCCCTGGATCACCGAACGGCCACTGGTGGCGGTGGCCAGTCATTGCCATTTCGACCACATTGCCGGGCATCACGAGTTCCCCGAACGGCTAGTGCACCCGGCTGAGGCGGACATCCTCGCCGCGCCGGACGGCGACAACGATTTGAGCAAAGCCTTTGTCGGTGACGACATGTTCGAAGCTCACCCCGATTGCCCGTTGTGCTACGCCGAATACCGGGTCAAAGCCGCACCGGCCACGGGTTTGATAGAAGAAGGCGATGTGCTGGACCTGGGCGACCGCGTGCTGCAAGTGCTGCACACACCGGGGCATTCACCGGGGGGCATCAGCCTCTACGAAGCGGCGACCGAGACGCTGTTCAGTGGCGACATCATCTACGACGGCCCACTGGTCGAAGACGCCTACCATTCCAACCTCGACGACTACGCCCGCAGCCTGAAACGCCTGCGTGAGTTGCCTGTGCGCACGGTGCATGGCGGGCATTTCGGCAGTTTCCCGGGGGACCATTTGCGCACGATGATTGACGAGTGGCAGCGCTCACACGACTGAAGCCTGCTGTACTCAAGCGCAGGGCCAACAACTCTATCGCCCTCGAAGAGCGACCATGAAAAGAGCCGCCGTTCGCCTCGCCGTCCACCAGCTCATCAGCCGCGTGCTGGAGGGCCGGGATGACTTCAGCGACGACGCCAGCCTGGCGGAGTTGGGATTGGATAAAGAGGACATCGAAGAGCTGATCTTCCATCTGGAGGATGAGCTGGGGTTGACGGCGTTTACGGCGGAGGAAGACCGGCTGCTCAAGACCGCCAGGACGGCGAATGATTTGAGTCGGTTTTTGATTGAGATAGGGCGGCGTTGAGTTTGCCCGGTCTCTGGCATCTGGCTGATCTGTAGCAGCTGCCGAGCACCGCGAGGCTGCGTTCGGGCCAGTCCACGTTCGGACGGAGCCGTCGGTGAAATCAGACTTCGCAGTGTGTCAGGTAGATCCTGCATGCAGGGTTTACGGCTGCTACGCAGCCGAACGCTGCCTCGCGGTGCTCGACAGCTGCTACATGCGTCGCGACTACCGGCGGCGTTGCTGGCGTCGGCGCTGCTCGTCGTCCGTACGAATAGGCACAGGTTGCAGAGGCGGTTCGATCAAACCGAGTGCAACACCCAGATCGTGCAGCCAGTTTTGGATTTTCTCTTTCATGGTGCCCCCTTCAGGGTAGTGCCGAGCGACCGGAATTCTGAGGCCGCTTCGCACTGATAATAGTCCGAAGTCCTACGCAATGCTCATCAAAAGTCGCAATGATCTGTTACTGAATTGAACAAAATACCTGACCGATAGTTCAAGCAATCGCCTGGGCCTGTATCGGTGCCGACGGATAGACCGTCTGTTGCTGCTCGATCCACGCGTTCAAATTGGCCCCGACCATGCCCTTGCGCCACATCAGCCACGTCGTCGCGCTGGCAAATGGTTCCGCCAAAGGGTGCACCGCCACGCTCTCGCGGCCCGGCAGACTGGCGAGCATCGACTCCGACATCAACGCCACGCCCGAGCCTGCAATCACACAGGCGAGCATTCCCGGATAGGATTCGATCTCCATCGCCCTGCCCATAGCAGCATGGTCATGCGCGAACCAGGCCTCCAGGCGCATCCGGTAGGAACAACCCTGGCGAAAGGTAAACACCGAGCGCCCTTCCACATCCAGCGCAGTGCGTACCGGCGAGTGATCGGCCTCAGTGATCAGCACCAGCCGTTCGTCGCATAACGGCACGCCGTCCAGCCCCGCGAACTCCAGCGGGCCGTCCACCAGCGCCGCATCCAGCCTTCCGCTGAGCAAACCTTCAAGCAGTTCGCCGCTTGGCCCTGATTGCACCTGCAGGTTTACTGCCGGGTAATTGCGGTGATAACGCGCCAACAAACCCGGCAGATGAATCGCCGCCGTGCTGTACATAGTGCCGAGCACGAAGTCCCCGGCCGGTTGCCCGCCCTGCACTGCCGCACTGGCTTCGTCATGTAGGGCGAACAGCTTGGCGGTGTAGTCCAGCAGGACTTTTCCCGCAGGCGACAACTGCAAACGCTGACGCTCGCGGACGAACAGTTCTACACCGAGCTGCTCCTCAAGTTGTTTCAGCCGTGTCGACAGGTTGGACGGCACCCGATGCAAACGTTCGGCAGCACGGGTGATCGAACCCTCCTGCGCCACCGCCTGGAAGATCCGCAATTGGCTGAACTCCACGATCTTCTCCAATTCAGAACAAGTTACTCACTATTATTCATTTTTAAAGAAAGTCAAACAGTCCTAGCCTGACGGTCATTGATCCTTTACCGGAACTCAGACTATGTCCCCCCTGATTCGCTTACTCGCCAGTTTTATCGCCCTGATGATGGCCATGGGCATCGGGCGCTTCGCGCTGACTCCGCAAATGCCGCACTTGCTCAGCGAAGGTCAGATCGACCTGACCGCAGCGGGCCTGATTGCCGCTGCCAATTACCTTGGCTACTTCGTCGGTGCATTGGACGCGATGTTCTCGCGCAGACCGGCGCAAGTCCGTCAGCGCCTGCTGGGAGGGTTGTGGCTCTGTGTGCTGCTGACCCTGGCGTCGTTCTGGGCCAACGGGTTCTGGTCGCATCTGCTGTTGCGCTTTGGCACCGGCGTGGCCAGCGCCTGGGTGTTGGTGATGATCACCGCACTGAGCCAGCCATTGGCGGCAGCGGCCGGTCGTCCACGGTTGGGCGCGCTGGTATTTGCCGGACCAGGTCTGGGGATTTTTCTCACGGGTTTACTGGCCTTGGGTTCGAACCTGTTGGGGCAGACCTCCGCAACGTTGTGGCTGGTTTATGCCGGCGTAGCGCTGGCGATGCTGCTGGGGATTCTGCCGTTTTTGCCACAACCCCCGGCGACGCGAGCGGCCGCCCCCATCGCCGTCTCGTCGAATCATCAAGGCATCGCTCGATTGAGTGTGATCTATGGCTTGTACGGCCTGGGCTACATCATCCCCGCCACGTTCCTCTCACAAATGGCCAACGCGCAGTTTCACGGTCAATGGCAGGCCGACCTGTTCTGGCCGTGCTTCGGCCTGGCCTCAGCTGTCGGGGTGGTGCTGGTGAGCCTGCGTCGACAATCCCCAAATGGCACACGCCATTGGCTGATGGTGACTTTGTGGTTACAAGCCGCCGGGGTCTTCGCCTGCCTGTTGGGGAGCGGTACGGGGTTGGCGCTGGCGGTGATGCTGTGCGGCACGCCGTTTCTGGCGTGTATGCAATTGGTGATGCAACGTTCCCGCGAACTGGCGCCACACRCCACCCAGCGCAACGCCGGGTTGCTGACCGCGTGCTTCGCCGTGGGTCAGCTCGCCGGGCCGTTGCTGGCCGCCCTGAGCAGCCATTTCAGTGGCGGTTTGCAGCCCGCCTTGATCGTTGCCGGCAGCGGATTGCTCATTGCCGGCAGCCTGTTGCTGCGCCCGGTCAGGACTGCCCGAGGGCTTTGCGCAAACGACGGCGAACCCACTGTTCAGCGCTGACGAACGTGATGCCAAGCAGCACCAGCACGGCGCCGATGACAAAGTTGAGGCTCAGTTCTTCCCCCAGCAACACCACCCCGAACGTGACGCCAAACAGTGGCGTCATGAACGAGAACACCGCCAGGTTCGCCGCCAGGTAACGACGCAACAGCCAGAACCAGGTCAGGTAACTGAAGAACGACACCACCAATCCCTGGAACAGCACGCTGGTCACTGCCACCGCGGTCAGGCTGACGTGAGTGATCTGGCCGCTGAGAATCGCGATCAGCATCAGACCGACGAAACCGACGATCAGTTGATAGAACAACGTGAGCGTCACCGGCGCTTCCGACAGGCGCGAAGCGCGCACCACTACCGTAGTTGCGCCCCAGGCGGCACCGGCCAGTACGCCCAGCGCATCGCCCATCAACATGCGGTGATCGAGGTTGTCCCAGGACACGCCACCGGCAAATGCGATGGCGATCCCGACGAATGCGAGGAAAATACCCAGCCACTGCAAAGGCCTTAAACGCTCACTCGGCAGCAACCAATGCACGCCCAACGCGGTAAAAATCGGTGCGGTGTAAAGGAACACCGACATGTGCGCCGCCGTGGTCAGTTGCAAGCCTTCTGAGATGAAGAAGAATTCCAGACCAAACAGCGCACCGGCCAGCAAGCCGCCGCGCCACGTGGCGCCGACCTGATCCCAGCCGCCTTTCCAGCAGATCAGCAATCCTACGAGCAATGCGGAAATGCCCGACCGCCCCACCGCCTGCATGACCGGCGCGATGTCGGGCGCCGCCCACTTGATGATCACCTGCTGTACGCCCCAGATCAGACACAACCCGATCATCACTTGCAGGGCAAATCCGTCGGCGCTACGCCGGCTCGCGCTCACCGTGACACCTCGACAACACAATCCATGGCAGAAACTCGGCAGAATAAAAACAAAACGCCACAATCCGTAGCTGCTGGCGAAGCCTGCGTCCGTCTCTGTAGCAGCTGTCGAGCCCCGGCGAGGCTGCGTCCGGCTGCGCAGCAGTCGTAAAATCATGCAATGCGGTGTTTCAGAAAGTCCGCGCGTACTGGGTTTACGCCTACTTCGCAGCCGGACGCAGCCTCGCCGGGGCTCGACAGCTGCTACAAAGTGGGCGTCAGCTTAAGTGACCGGCTGCGAGGTCAGGTTAGTTCAATGCGATCCGCATGAATGACGATCTGGCCATTCTTGTACAGCGCACCAATGGCCTTCTTGAAGTTGCCCTTGCTGACGCCAAACATGCTGCTGATCACTGTCGGGTCGCTCTTGTCGCTGACCGGCAGGCTCCCGCTGTTTTCTCGCAACTTGGCCAGGATCTTCGAGTTGAGGCTGGTGGCCGCTTCTTCGCCTACGGGCTGCAGGCTCAGGCTGATCTTGCCGTCGGCGCGGACTTCTTTGATAAAGCCCTTCTCTTCTTTGCCAGCACGCATGAACTTGAAGATTTCGTTCTTGTGGATCAGGCCCCAGTGCTTGTTGTTGATGATTGCCTTGAAGCCCATGTCGGTCGCTTCGGCCACCAGCAAATCCACTTCCTGGCCAGGGGTGTAGCTGGCCGGGGTCTTGTCCAGGTAGCGGTCCAGACGCGCGGTCGCGGTGATACGACGGGTATGCTTGTCGAGGTAGACATGCACCACCACATACTCACCGGCGGTCATCTGGCGTTTTTCTTCGGAGTACGGCAGCAGCAGGTCCTTCGGCAGACCCCAATCCAGGAAAACGCCGATGCTGTTGACTTCAACGACTTTCAAACTGGCGAATTCACCGACCTGAACTTTCGGCTTTTCGGTAGTTGCGATGAGTTTGTCATCGCTGTCCAGATATATAAAAACGTTGAGCCAGTCTTCATCTTCGCTGGGAATATCTTTGGGGATATAACGATTAGGCAACAGGATTTCGCCATCCGCCCCACCGTCCAGATATAAACCGAAGTTAGTGTGTTTAACCACTTGCAAACTGTTGTAACGCCCGACTAAAGCCATTTCAAATACCCTCATTACGTGGGCGCATTCTACCCGGTTTTGCGGACGACGTTCGCTGGCCGGCCCGGTGGTGAAAGAAAATACTCTGCGAACCTTGATTTTCCTGGGCGTTGCCTCCGAGGCCCTCGCCACTCGTCAGCCCGACGAGGTGGGTTTTTCACCTGCCAGTCCATTCATGCGCGGGCTATTTTCGTCAACGTTCTTATTTAAAACAGCGGGTTAGAGACCTATTTCAGATAATGATCCGAGATAAATCAAAGCCCTGCGATGTGTATTTTGAGGGGATATTAGCCAAGCAATTGTCAAGTATTTCCTGTACGATGCCTGGCCAAGTTAGTTTTCTACAGGTTAATGGCCGCCATGCGTGTAAAAGCATCCAACAGCAAAGCAAAGCCAGCTCCGGCCGTTGAAACCAGCGAATCGATCAACAACCAGATCGCTGCGTTCCTCAAGTCCGGTGGTGAAATCCAGCAAATTGCCAAAGGCGTCAGCGGCCAGACGTTCGGCCCGTCCAAGCAGATCACTTTGGGCAAGAAGTAACATCCCCCAAAGATCCGCCGCGTCAACTGGTCCCTAAGCGCTTTGAGCTTCGAAGCGCTTGGACTGGAACCCTCCCGCAATACCCCGACACTCCTCAATTTTTCAAAAATCGACGAACGGCCCTCGATGCCGAGCATTCGCCGGTATGCTTGCACACGTCTAGAACAAGCGTTTCAGCAGGTTTTCGATTCCTGCTCCTCGCTGTCAATGGAGTGACGCATGCTCAAGTCCTCTCTCATAGTGCTCTGTACGTTGCTGGCATGTCCGGTTGCCAACGCGCAGGTTTTCCAGCGCGAACTGGGCGACTTCGACCTCAAGCTCGGCACTACGCCCAGCCGCAGCATGGCCCAAGGGTTGGTCAAGCCTTCCAGTACTGGTTCATTCCATGGTGGCCTCGACCTGACCCACGACAGCGGCTTCTACGTCGGCCAATGGGCCCCGAGCATGGGGTTGAGTCCAGGCAAGAACCTTGAAGTGGATTCCTACGTGGGGTTTAAACAACCCTTCGATCAAACCCTCGGGTACGAAGTAGGCATGATCCACTACAGCTATCCGAAAGTGGACACCCTCGACAGCCAGGAGCTCTTCGGCGGCCTGACCCTGCTCGGCAGCCGCTTTGGCGCCGCCTTCAGCAATGACCCGGACAAACTGAACCGGACACTGTTTGCCGACCTCGGCGGCAATCAACCATTCGGCATCGGGATCAGCATGAAGTACACCACCCACCAACTCTATACACCGGCGTCGGTCGACAGTGGGTATATCGGCAGTTTTACCGATTGGTCGGTGCAACTTTCACGGCCGTTCATGGGCATCGATCTGGACCTGATCTACAGTGATTCAAGTCTCAGTGGCAGCAACTGCTCGGCCTATTCCGGGCACAACAGTCAATGCGACGGACTGGTCACTCTCAAGGCTGAACACGCGTTTTATTGAACAGCTGAACTGCCGGAGTCATCCTGCGTTCACATGAGAACCTACGCTTAGCAAGGATCTGCCCATGTCGCGCTGGCTCATTCGTTTCGCCGCTCTACTCATCCTGAGCCTCGCCCTCGGCGCGTGCAGTCGAGTGGGCCTGGCCTACCGCAATCTCGACGTGATCATTCCGTGGACGCTCAACGACTATCTGGACATGAGCGGCGAGCAGAAAGACTGGTTCAACGAACGTCTCAAGGAACACCTGAGCTGGCATTGCACCACGCAACTGCCGGGCTACCTGGATTGGCTGGACCGCTTACAAACCATGGTCGAAACCAACCAGGTCACCGACGCCGCGCTGCAAGCCCGCACGCGGGAAGCCAAAGCCGCCATCGCCCAGACCGCCCGGGAAATCACCCCGTCGGCGGTCGAGTTGTTACAGGGGCTGGATGACAAGCAGGTCGCGGAAATGAACGACGCCTTCGCCAAGGACCTGCGCAAACGGCAGCAGGAATACCTCAAACCGTCCCTCGATCAGCAGATCAAACAGCGTGCCGAACGCATGGAGAAACGTCTGGATGACTGGCTTGGCCCGCTGAGCCCCACCCAGCAACAACGGGTGTTCACCTGGTCAAAGGCCTTGGGTGACCAGAACACGCAATGGATCGCCAACCGCGCACACTGGCAGACGCAATTCAGCGCAGCCGTTGCCCAGCGTCATAGTCCGGACTTCCCACAGAGAATCGAGACGCTTCTGGTGAATCGCGAGAGTTTGTGGACGCCGGCCTATCGCCAGGCCTACGCCAATACCGAGGCTCAGGCCCGGGGGTTGATCGTGGATTTGATGGCCGAGAGCACGCCGGTTCAGCGTCAGCGGTTGTTGAAGAAAATCGAAGGAGTGCGCAAAGACTTCAACGACCTGAAGTGTCTGAAGGCAGCCAAACAAAGCTGATCCCAATACAAATCCCCTGTGGGAGCGAGCCTGCTCGCGATTGCGGTACACCAGTTACATCACTGTTAACTGATACACCGMAATCGCGAGCAGGCTCGCTCCCACATGGGTACCCAGTGTTCTTCAGGCAATCTGCGCTCTCGACGCCACGTCATCAAACGTCACTTCATCCAGTGCATCCTCCTGCTCATCCAACACCTGCCGCGGATGGTCGTTGCCCGGAATGCTGCTGTCGATCAAGCTCAATAAACTGGAGCCGCGCAGCGTCAAAATGTAATTCGAGCCGGTACCGCCCTGCTCCTCTGGCCGAGGCTCGATGTAGCCACGTCCCAGCAGTAATTTTTCGTACTCGCCGGCCACTGTTTTCAAGTGATCCAGGTTTTCCGTCTGCTCACCCTCCGCCGTTTTCTCTGCCACGTATTGCTCGGCATAGGGCCGTGGCGTGAAGCTGCTGGCACCGTTTTGCACCTCGTGCAGCAAGCGTTCAATCAAATCCCAGTTATAAGTGGTCATCCTGATTCAGCCTCCAGACCGCGTGATTGAGAGGGCCCTCTCAGGTTGTGACCGACACCGGGCGCAGCCGTTCAGCCGAGGTTTTGGGCAGCACCGACCGGCGGTATGTCGAATCTGGCGCAGGCCAAACGACTAGGCTGTGTAAGTCACCTCCCAGCCTCCCGCAGGAGCAATGCCAATGAACATTCAGAATCATCCCGTGGTGTCCCGCGAAGAATGGCTCGCCGCGCGCAAACAACATCTGGCCCACGAAAAAGCCTTCACCAAGGAACGAGATAAACTGAGCGCCGAACGCCGCGCCCTGCCCTGGGTGAAAATAGACAAGGACTACCACTTTCAGGGGCCCCACGGCGAACTGAAACTGGCCGATCTGTTTGGCGGCCGCAGTCAATTGGTCATCTACCACTTCATGTTCGCCGCCGGATGGGACGAAGGTTGCCCAGGCTGCTCGTTCCTGTCCGACCACATCGACGGCGCCAACCAACACCTGGCGCACCATGACATTGCCGTCGTGGCGGTTTCCCACGCACCGTTCGCCGAATTCCAGGCCTTCAAACGGCGCATGGGCTGGAAATTCGATTGGGTGTCGTCAGAAGGCTGCGACTTCAACTACGACTTTGGCGTCACAGCCCGAGCCGAAGACGTCGCCGCCGGCAAAGCCACTTACAACTACGAAAAATCCGACGGCGCCGAAGAAGAACTCCCCGGCCTCAGCGTGTTTTATCGCAACGAAGCTGGCGACATCTTCCACACCTATTCCACTTACGCCCGAGGCCTGGACCTGTTGGTCGGCGCCTACAACTACCTCGACCTCACACCCAAGGGTCGTAATGAAGAGGAAATCATGGAGTGGGTGCGGCATCACGATCGATATGAAGAGAAAGCCGCGGCCAGCTGCTGTCATGGGGGATAGAACACAACATCGAGTTGCGGCCATCGCGAGCAGGCTCGCTCCCACATTGGATTTGTGTTCGCTAACAATCCCCTGTGGGAGCGAACTTTCTCCGGGCAACTCCGCTGAACTTTTTCCGAGCTTCAACCCTCAACCGGTTAACCCGCCTTAACCGGAATCGAGGCTCACTTATGAAATCCCTGCTAAAAATCACCCTCGCCGCCACCCTCGCCTGCGCCCTCCCCGTTTGGGCTTGCACCCCCGAGGACGCCACCGCCAAGCGTGAACAACTGGCTCAGGAAGTGGCCAAGCTGACCGAGCAGAATCCGGCCAAAGCCAAAGAGATCAACGCCGAGTTGCAAAAGATGGATCTGGTCACGGCCAGCAAGGACTTGCCGGACAAGTGCCAGTTAATTGATCAGCGGTTGAAAGAGTTGGAGACGGCAGATAAGAAGGCCGAGAGCTGATCGACTCAGGAATCCCGCGCATAAAAAAACCGGACATCAGTCCGGTTTTTTTGGGGTCACGACAACAGCTTATTCAGCCGCCGGCGCTTCCGGCTTGCGGCGCTTGAGCGGCGCCATGCCGTCTTTGCTGACCAGCGACAAGGCGTCGGTCTTCGGGCGGTTGGCAATTTTGCGCTTGGTCGGTGCCTTGGCGCCGGTTTTCTTCTTGTCGCCTTTGGCGTCGACTTTTTTCTTTTTCACGCCAACGGCTTTGCCTGAGGCCTTGACCTTTTTCGGTCCGCCGTAGGTGCCTTTGACTTCCTTGATGGTGCGGCGCTCGAAGCTCTGCTTGAGGTAGCGCTCGATGCTCGACATCAGGTTCCAGTCGCCGTGGCAGATCAGCGAGATGGCCAGGCCTTCGTTGCCGGCGCGGCCGGTGCGACCGATACGGTGAACGTATTCGTCGCCGCTGCGCGGCATGTCGAAGTTGATCACCAGGTCCAGGCCATCCACGTCCAGGCCGCGTGCGGCGACGTCGGTGGCGACGAGGATTTTCACGCCGCCCTGCTTCAGGCGGTCGATGGCCAGTTTGCGGTCTTTCTGGTCTTTGTCGCCGTGCAGCACGAACGCTTTGTATTCCTGCGCCACCAAGCGACCGTAGATGCGGTCGGCCATGGCCCGGGTGTTGGTGAACACGATGGCCTTCTGATAGGTCTCGTTAGCCAGCAACCAGTTGAGGATCTGCTCTTTGTGCACGTTGTGGTCAGCGGTGATGATCTGCTGACGGGTGGTCGCGTTCAGGTCGCTGACGTTGTTGACCTGCAGGTGCTCAGGGTTGTTCAGCACCTGGGCCACCATGTCGCGTAAACCCGAACCGCCGGTGGTGGCGGAGAACAGCATGGTCTGCTGGCGGTTGGTGCACTCGGCGACCAGACGCTGCACGTCTTCGGCAAAGCCCATGTCGAGCATGCGGTCGGCTTCGTCGAGTACCAACACTTCAACTTCTTTGAGGTCGAGGTTGCCGGCGTTCAGTTGCTCGATCATCCGGCCCGGTGTACCGATCAGGATGTCCGGCACCTTGCGCAGCATCGCAGCCTGGACCTTGAAGTCTTCACCGCCAGTGATCAGACCGGACTTGATGAAGGTGAACTGTGCAAAGCGCTCGACTTCCTTGATGGTCTGCTGAGCCAGCTCGCGGGTCGGCAGCAGGATCAGGGTCTTGATGCTGACGCGGACTTTCGCCGGGCCGATCAGACGGTTGAGGATCGGCAAAACGAAAGCAGCGGTTTTGCCGCTACCGGTTTGCGCTGTCACCCGCAGGTCACGCCCTTGGAGCGCCAGCGGAATAGCCGCTGCTTGCACTGGCGTTGGCTCGACAAATTTAAGCTCGGCCACGGCTTTGAGCAGGCGTTCGTGCAGGGCGAATTGGGAAAACACGGGTGCTACCTCGAAGAAATACAAAAAAACAGCTGCATAGGGTAACGGTTTCGAGCGCTCAGGCCGAGTTTCTTTGTGAAAACGACGATAAACAGTGGCTTTTTGTTGCCTGATTTGTCTTCAAACGTCATCCAAACCCACTTAAATGCTCTAATCGACCGATCGCGTCCTACAGAAGAATCGTTTTAGCCCATGGATATCAAACAGCTCTGGCTCAACGTCCAAGACCTTTGGGGCACCCTCGATCAGCACCCGCTCCTGCATTCAAGCCTGGCGCTGATACTGTTGTTAGTCATTGCGCTGGCCCTCGGACGAGTGGCGCGTTATCTCATTCTTCACGCGACCAAAATGCTCGGTCGTCAACCGGCCCTGCACTGGATCAACGACTTTCGGCATAACAAGGTCTTCCATCGCCTGGCGCAGATGACGCCGTCATTGGTGATTCAGTTTGGCTTGCAACTCGTGCCGGAGCTGAGCAAGACCAGCCTGAATTTCCTCGGTAACGTGGCGCTGGCGTTCACCATGCTGTTTCTGCTGCTGGCGTTCAGCGCCCTGCTCAGCGCCTTGCTGGACATCTATGCACGTACAGAACACGCCCGCACCCGCTCGATCAAAGGCTACGTGCAACTGACGAAATTGGTCTTGTATGTGCTGGGGGCGATCATCATCGTCGCCACCCTGATCGACCGCTCGCCGCTGTTGCTGCTGTCGGGTCTGGGCGCCATGTCGGCGGTGATCATATTGGTCTACAAAGACACCCTGCTGTCGTTCGTGGCCAGTGTGCAACTGACCAGCAACGACATGCTGCGGGTGGGCGACTGGATCGAAGTGCCGCAAGTCGGCGCTGACGGTGATGTGGTCGACATCACGTTGCATACGGTGAAAGTGCAGAATTTCGATAAAACCATCGTCTCGATCCCGACCTGGCGCTTGATGTCCGAGTCGTTCAAGAACTGGCGCGGCATGCAGCAATCCGGTGGTCGACGGATCAAACGCAGCCTGTTCATCGACGCCAGCGGCGTGCGTTTCATCCGCGATGACGAAGAGCAGAAGTTGTCGCAGGTGCATTTGCTGACTGATTACATCGGTCGCAAACAGGCTGAACTCAAAGCCTGGAACGAAGCGCAGGGCAATGTGGCGGCCATGTCGGCCAACCGTCGGCGGATGACCAACATCGGAACCTTCCGCGCTTATGCGCTGGCGTATCTGAAAAGTCACCCTGAGATTCAACCCGGCATGACCTGCATGGTCCGCCAGATGCAGACCACCGCGCAGGGCATTCCATTGGAAATCTACTGCTTCACCAGCACCACGGCGTGGGCTGATTACGAGCGGATTCAGGGGGATATTTTCGACTACTTGCTGGCGGTGCTGCCGGAGTTTGGGTTGAATCTTTACCAGCAGCCGAGTGGTGGTGATTTACGGGCCGGGTTGTTGCCGGCGATGCTCGGCGCAAGCCACATCCCTGAACCTGAAAAACACATCATGTAGAACCACAAAAACCCTGTGGGAGCGAGCCTGCTCGCGATAGCGGTCTGACAGTCACATTCATATCGACTGACACTCCGTCATCGCGAGCAGGCTCACTCCCACAGGGATTGAATCGTTTCCGAGGTTGGCGCGTTACTTGGCCTGACGCTGAGGCGCCTTGTGCACCATGGTGTAAGCGTAATCAACGCCCATGCCATACGCGCCGCTGTGTTCCAGCACCAATTCCATTACAGCTTCGTAGGTGTCCTTGTGCGCCCAGTCACGTTGGTACTCAAGCAGCACCTGTTGCCAGGTCACCGGCACCGCACCGGCCTGAATCATCCGCTGCACCGACATGTCGTGCGCTTCCTTGGTGGTGCCGCCTGAGGCGTCCGTGACGATGTACACCTCGTAACCTTCAGCCAACGCTTCCAGTGCCGGGAAGGTCAGGCAGACCTCGGTCCACAGCGCGGCAATGATCAGTTTTTTGCGCCCGGTGGCTTTCACCGCTTCAACCAGCGCCTTGTCTTCCCACGAGTTCATCGAAGTGCGCTCGATCGGCTTTTGCTCCGGGTGAACCGCCAGCAGCTCGGGCCAGATGTAACCGCTGAAGCTTTCGGTTTCCACCGAGGTGTAGATGGTCGGCACGTTGAAGATCTTCGCGGCCTTGGCCAAGCCTACCGTGTTGTTCTTCAGCGTTTGACGGTCGATCGACTGCACGCCGAACGCCATTTGTGGCTGGTGGTCGATCAGGATCAGGGCGGAATTGGTTGGGTTGAGCAGTTCACGGATAGACATGGCGCGTTCCTTTTGATGTCGATTTTCAAAGTGAGTCATGGGTGAGTCGACGTTGCCTTCAGCGGTATTGTCGTCGGCTTGGATGTCACTTTAGGGGCTGGCATACAAAGGGACAATTCCCTAAAATCGAGAATCATTGATTCTAAAACAGGGACAATCATGGATCGCATCGAATGCATGCGCGCCTTTGTCGTCACGGTCGGCGAAAACGGCTTCGCCGCCGCTGCACGGGCAATGGATGTGCCGCGATCAAAAGTCAGCAAACAGATTCAGGCGCTGGAGGACGCGATCGGTGTGCAATTGCTGCAGCGCACCACCCGCAGCCTGCACCTGACCGAGGCAGGTGCCGAATACTTCGACGCAGCGCGCGAAGTGCTGGCCTCGCTGGACGAGGCCGAACAGCGAGCGCGTAACGGCGTCGGCGAATTGCGCGGGGTGTTGCGGATCAATGCGCCAATGTCCTTTGGGTTGCGCCGACTGGGGCCACTGATCCCGCTGTTTCATGAGCAGCACCCGAACATCGAGCTGCAACTGGTGCTCAGCGACCAGCAGGTTGACCCGGTGCGCGGTGGTTTCGACGTGACCATCCGCATCGCCAGCCTGCCGGACTCGACGATGATTGCCCGGCAACTGGCGCCGGCCCCGCGAATCATGGTGGCGTCCCCAGCGTATCTGGCGCGCGCCGGCATACCGCAGACCCCGCAAGACTTGCGCGCTCACCAGTGCCTCAATTACGGGTACCTGCAAAGCGGCGTCAGCCTGCAGTTGTGCAACGGCCAGGAAACCCAGCGGGTCAACGTGACTGGCCCCTTGCATGCCAACAACGGCGACTTGCTCGCTCAGGCTGCCGAAGCCGGGATGGGCATCGCCCTGCTGCCTGACTTCATTGTCGAGGATGCGCTGGCGGCAGGCCGACTGGTGCCAGTGATGAGCGAATGGCAGGCGCCCGCGATCACCATTAACGCGGTGTACCCTTCGGCACGGCGGGTCCCGCAAAAGACCCGGACGTTTATTGAGTTTTTGGTGGCGCAGTTGGCAGCGAAGTAACGCCCATCCCATGTAATTGGATGGACTCGCCCACGCCGAGGCGTCAATGCGCCACGGTGGCAGTCTAAGAAGCCAACGGCAGCGAGGGCGAGTCCATGAAAAAGAATACGACGCTTAAACAGTCCCTGTCTTCAACCGATGTGTCGGCCTGTACGACAGTGGCGGTCGATCTTGCCAAGCAGGTCTTTCAGGTCGCAGGCGAAGACGCTCTGGGCCAGGTGCTTTATGAAGAAC
>NZ_JBFUIH010000065.1:0-27487 GCF_056401975.1 Pseudomonas sp. P4_C8
TGAGTCGAAAAGGCCAATGTTGGGATAACGCCCCGATGGAGCGTTTTTTTGGCAGCTTGAAGTCCGAGTGGGTGCCTGAAGAGGGCTACCACTCGGAATATGAGGCCCGAGTAGATATCAACCGATATGTGGCGCGCTACAACAATGTAAGGCGCCACAGCTACAACGGTTACCACTCGCCGGTAGCGGCAGAAAAGATGGCGGCGTGAGAACCGAAAACAATGTCCAAAATTACTGGACCAGATCAGCTCGGCTCCTACAAGGTCTGCATTGGGGCTTATTGCACCGGCAGGAAGTTCAGGAACAGCAGGCTCTGCGCGTAGTTCAAGCCGATGCGTCGGTAGCGCTCGTCCAGCATCTGCGTCAGCAAGTCCAGCCGGGCAACGATTTTGCCGAATTCCACGGCAAAACTCAGGTTGCTGCCCTCCTCCGAGATCTCATTGGAGAACAGCAACGGTTCGCCTTGTTTGTTTTGCCGTTGACTGAGAATCCACGTGGCTATCTCGATGTTACGCGCGGCATTGCTGACGAACGTCGGGTTGAGCGCATCCGTCATGTAGAACTCCAGACGATTGCCGTGAGCGGTCACCAACATGCTACCGATGGCATAAATGAAGGCACCGACCCGGTCACCGAGAAACTCCGGGCTCATGGCATACCTGAGCGCCGCCAGGTCTTTTTTGCCGCCGAGGGTGGGCAGTGGCTGTTGCTCTTCGATGGCCATACGCACTTGCTTTCCGGCCGTTCGGGCGTCGAGGAAGCCGGATTTTTTCAGCTCATCGGGGTTGCGCAGGTAGAGCTTGCTCATCAGCAAGTAGAGGCTGTCGAGGTTGTCACGCATCGCCAGCGTGGCCATGCGATCAACGCTGGTCTGGAGAAATTCCTGGGGGCGGCCTTCGCGGAACTGGCTGACGATGTCGCTGCCCTGCTGCTGACTGCAACCGGTGACAAAGAGCATCGCCAGACAAGCCAGGAGCAAGCAACGGCGGAGAATCGGTGGGGGGATTCGGGGTAAAACTCGAGCCATGGGTTCTTGAACTTGGGCATGGGCCAACGGTGGGGATCGCCGCCGGCTGCCCAAGCATAGAGCCACCAAAGGCAAAAAAGTGCGGTGCCGGTGGTCCGTGAACACGCTGACCAAGCCCTGAAAGCTGATATTTTGTCTTGTTTGCTATCATCAGGTATCTGCCGCTCCGAGGAACAACGACGTAATTTTGCTGCCAATCCAGTATTCACCGAGTCACAGGGAGGAGGTTTGCATGCGCACGCTCGAATTGGCTGGCGTCACCGTACCGGTCATCGGCCAGGGCACTTGGCGTATGGGTGAGGATCCCTCGGCGTACGCGCGTGAAGTCTCGGCCCTGCGCCTTGGCATCGAGTTGGGCATGACGCTGATCGATACGGCTGAAATGTACGCAGAAGGCGGTGCCGAGGAAGTCGTCGCTGAAGCCATTACCGGTTTGCGCGACAAGGTCTTTCTGGTCAGCAAGGTCTACCCTCACAACGCCAGCTGCCAAGGTATTCCCCAGGCCTGCGAGCGCAGCCTTCGGCGTTTGAAGACCGATTACATCGATTTGTACCTGCTGCACTGGCGCGGCCAGTATCCCCTGGAGGAAACCGTTGAAGCCTTCGAGCGCCTGCGTGAAGATGGCAAGATTGGTCGTTGGGGCGTGTCCAATTTCGATATGGACGACCTGCACGAACTGAACTCACCGGCCTGCGCCACCAATCAGGTGATGTATAACCTGGAAGAGCGCGGCATCGAATTTGATTTGCTGCCCTGGAGTCAACAGCATCGGCAGCCATTAATGGCGTATTGTCCAATCGGTCAGGGCGGAGAAATGCTCGCCCATCCAGCGCTTGAAAAGATTGCCGCCCGTCACGGGGTGACACCGGCTCAGGTCGCGCTGGCATGGATTCTGCGGCAGGCAGGTGTGATTGCCATCCCCAAAGCGGTCAAACCTGAACATCTACAATTGAATGCACAATCCCCGCAGCTGCAGCTCGATCCCGGGGATCTGGAGGCGCTGGACCACGCGTTTCACGCGCCACAACGCAAACAGCGATTGGCCATGGTCTGAGCCATCGCCGTATTGGCAGAGGGTTTCTGCATGAGAAGCACCGATCAGCTCGATGCTTTTAACTTGCCACGTTTCGTTCAGGCTCAAGAACCGGTCTTTGAGTGGGTCCAGGAAGAACTGATTGCCGGTAAAAAACGCCGCCACTGGATGTGGTTCATCTTTCCGCAACTCGCCGGCTTGGGCGGGAGCGAGATGTCCCGATACTTTGCCATACGCTCCAAAGAGGAAGCCGCGGCGTATCTGGAGCATCCGCTGCTGGGTCCACGGCTGCACACGTGCACGCAATTGGTCCTGAACGTCAAACAGCGCTCGATCGCCGAGATTTTCGGTCATCCCGATGACCTCAAGTTTCACTCGTCAATGACGCTGTTTGCCCAGGTCTCCCCCGAAAACAGCCTTTTCCATCGAGCCCTTGAGCAGTATTTCCACGGCATACGGGATGACTGGACGCTGTCGTTGCTGGACTTAAAACAGGCCCAATTGCCCACCAATCAGGGTTGAGAAATCGTCGTCCACAAACGGCAAGATCGCGTCCGCCACCGGTTGCAGTTGCCGGGTGACATAGTGGTCGTAGTCGATGGGGGCGCTGCGAATCTCCAGCGGCTCGGGGCCGGCGACGGTGATCACGTAGCTGATCCAGCCGCCGTTCTGGTACTGACGCGGACGGCCCTGCCGGTCGTTGAACTCATCGGCGATGCGCGCGGCACGCACGTGGGGCGGTACGTTGCGCTCGTAGTCGTCGAGGGTGCGGCGCAGACGCTTGCGGTAGATCAGACGGTCGTCGAACTCGCCGGCCAGGGTCTTTTGCACGTAATCGCGTACGTAATCCAGATAAGGCTTGCGGTGGAAGATCCGCGAGTACAGCTCTTGCTGAAATTGCCGGGCCAGCGGTGACCAATCGGTGCGCACGGTTTCCAGGCCTTTGTAGACCATTTCATCAGTGCCATCGGCGCGGGTGACCAGGCCGGCGTAACGCTTCTTGCTGCCCTCCTCCGCGCCACGGATGGTCGGCATCAGGAAGCGTTTGTAGTGGGTTTCGAACTGCAACTCCAAGGCGCTTTCCAGCCCGTATTCCTCTCGCACGTGTTCGCGCCACCATTGGTTGACGTGGTCCACCAATGCATGACCGATCCGCGCGGCCTCCTCTTGACCGTGGGCACGGCGCAGCCAGACGAACGTGGAGTCGGTATCGCCGTAAATCACCGTGTGGCCCTGGGCTTCGATCAGCTGTCGGGTGCGCAGCATGATTTCGTGGCCGCGCAAGGTGATGGACGATGCCAAACGTGTGTCGAAGAAACGACAGCCGCTGGAGCCAAGTACGCCGTAGAAGGCATTCATGATGATCTTCAGCGCCTGTGACAGCGGCGCGTTGTGTTCGCGCTTGGCGGTTTCGCGGCCTTCGGCCACCCTGGCGACGATGGCCGGCAGGCAATGCCGGGTTCTGGAAAAGCGCGCCCCGCGAAAACCCGGTACAGAGTCGCTGTCATCGGGATGCTGCAAACCTTCGATCAGCCCGACCGGATCGATCAGGAAGGTGCGGATGATCGACGGATAAAGGCTTTTGTAGTCGAGTACCAGCACCGACTCGTACAGGCCCGGTTGCGAGTCCATGACAAACCCGCCCGGGCTGGCCTGCGGTGACTTGCCGCCCAGGTTCGGCGCCACAAAGCCCTGGCGGTGCATCAGCGGCATGTAAAGGTGGGTGAACGCCGCCACCGACCCACCGCTGCGATCCGCCGGTAAACCAGTGACGCTGGCGCGTTCCAGCAAAAATTTCAGCAGTTCGGTCTTGGCGAAAATCCGTGTCACCAGCTCGCAATCTTTGAGGTTGTACGTGGCGAGTGCCGGTTTGTCTTCGGCGAACATGCGGTTGATTTCGTCCATGCGCTGGTACGGCGTGCTGATGGCCTTGCCCTCGCCCAACAAGGTTTGCGCGACGTTCTCCAGACTGAACGAGGGAAAGTTCCAGGTCGCCGAACGCAAGGATTCAATGCCGTCGATGATCAATCGCCCCGCTGCGGCAGCGAAGTAATGAGTGCGGCTACCGTGTTCGCGCCACTGCATCTCTTCACCACCGCGCCCAAGCTTGAGCGGTACCGCCAGGCGCCGGGCGTGTTCATGCAGTACGCGCAGGTCGAACTGCACGACGTTCCAGCCGATGATCGCGTCGGGGTCGTGGCGGGCAAACCATTCGTTGAGTTTTTTCAGCAGCACGGTTCGCGAGTCGCAGTATTCGAGCTGGAAATCCACCTCGCTGGCGTCGCCATTGGGTGGCCCGAGCATGTACACCTGGCGCTCGCCGCAGCCTTCCAGGGCGATGGAGTACAACTCGCCCTGAGCGGTGGTTTCGATGTCCAGCGAGACCAGCCGCAGGTTGGGCCGATAGGCTGGATCGGGTTTCATCTGCGCGTCTAGCAGCAGCCCCTCGCCATTGGGCGTACCGCCAAAGATCACCGGCGCCGTGATGAACCGCTCCATCATGTAGCGCTCCGGTGGGCGAACGTCGCCCTCGAACATCTCGACCCCGGCCTTGCGCAGCGCGGTTTCCAGGCGCATCAACTGACCGTGCTGCTGGCAATACAGGCCGAGCACCGGGCGGTGCTCGAAATCCACAAGGGCCAAGGGCTTGAGCTCGACGTTTTTCTCGCCGTGCAACACCTGTTGCGCTTGCTCGCGCTGGACCGCCGGAATGAACGCCACCGACGGTTGATGAGGCAGGCGGATACGCCGGGGACCGGTGTCAGTCGCCAGCCAGAACTCGACTTCCGTACCGGCAGGGGTGTCGCGCCAATGCCGGGTCAGGACGAAGCCCTGCTGTAAATCCACCACTGCAACCTCACGTATTGATTCAGGCTGCAATTCTACGCGTCATCAAGGGTCAGCGGGTCATGCACGCCACTTTCGACTTCTCTCTACGGTTTCCACGCGGTTTACTGAAGAAAAACCGCTGAATGGCGTTTTTTGAGTGTTATCTGCCGCTTTCTCCCTTGCCCTCAGCGCTTGGGTCTACGATTCTTCAAGAACAACGACAACACCCGAGAAGCCACCATGAAAACCGTCGCCCAACTGCTCAAGCTCAAAGATCAGAAGAATCAGGAAGTGCACCAGATCAAGCCTGATCACATGGTGCTGGAAGCGCTGATGAAGATGGCCGAGAAAAACGTCGGCGCCTTGCTGGTGGTGGAAAATGATGAAGTGCTGGGCATCATCAGTGAACGCGACTACGCACGCAAACTGGTGCTGCATGGCCGTTCTTCGGTGGGCACGCCGGTTCGCGACATCATGGTGTCCCCGGTCATCACCGTGGACACCCATCAAACCGTCGATACGTGCCTGGGCATCATGTCCGATCGCCGCCTGCGCCACCTGCCGGTGGTGGAAAACGGCAAGTTGATTGGCTTACTGTCCATCGGCGACCTGGTCAAGGAAGCCATTGCCGAACAGGCGGAATTGATTCGACAACTGGAGCAGTACATCCGCGGCGAATAACCCGTCCCCCCTGTAGGAGCCGGGCTTGCCCGCGATGGATTCAACTCGGTTCGACGTTTAACCGAGTCGCCTGCACCGCGGGCAAGCCCGGCTCCTACAAAAGCTTGTGATATTCGTTGTTCAGGCGGGCCAATGCCGGGCGAAGACCGGTGCCAATGTCGGGTGCCGGTCGATGCGTTCCAGCCACGCGAAAAAACCGGGTCGGGCGCTGCGTAAATGCTCCCGACTACCGGCCCATCTGGACACCACCGCCGCCAGCACATCCAGTGCGCCCGGCGCCTCATCGCCCAGATACAGCTCACCGGAAAACTGATCGGCAAACACCTCCCAGCTCCAGTGCAATCGCGCGCGGGCGCCGGCCATGAGATTTTGCCTGGAAACCTCATCTGTCTCGGCCAGCCAGCGTTCGGGGTAATCGATAATGCCGATGGCCACGTAGCAATTGCTGACGATGTACGCCAGGCCCCGGATCGCCTGATCGCGGTCAGCGGGCAGTTTCGGTAACAGATTCGACTTGGGAAAGGTCAACCCGAGATGAATCAGAATCGCCGCGCTTTCCGTGAGAACGCTGCCATCGGGCAGTTGCAGCGTCGGAATCTGCTTGAGCCGGTTGAGTTTCTCCAGTGTCTGGGCTGCCTCCGAGGACAACTCGACGTCGATAAAGCGGTAAGGGATGTCACACAGCTCCAGCGCCGCTTCTATCGCCGCCGCGCCAGAGTTCTGGTGTCCATAAAGCTGATACATGGTGCGGCCTCCTGGCGAGACAAGAATGGGGTCATTAGCGGCGTCATCTGCTGGTTACGCTCCCAGTGTAGAAGCGCCGGCTGACCCCATCCGTGCCATCCGACGACTGAACCATCAAGCCCGCTCGGGGCGACTCACATCGTCTATCAATACCGTCGATGTTCACCATCACATCAATGAAGTTCTCATAAAAATTCCTCGGCGTAACATCCGCTCCATACCAACCAATCACACCCCGGAGCACACCATCATGAAACGCCAAACCCTTCTCAGCATTGCTTTCTCGGTTTTCGCAGTTAACGCTTTTGCCGCTACCTCTGCTCAGCCTGTGGTCGCTGAAGGCGGCTCGGATCGTCTGATTGAAAGCCGTGTGGCTGAAGGGGGTTCGGATCGTCTGATCGAGAATCGCGTAGCCGCTGATGGTTCCGACCGACTGATCGAAAACCGTGTAGCCGCTGATGGCTCTGACCGACTGATGCAGAACCGCGTTGCCGAAGGTGGCTCCGACCGTCTGATCGAAAGCCGCGCGGTATAAATGAAGGGTTTTACCGCAGTACTCGATGAAAAACCCGGCCTGACCCGCCGGGTTTTTTTATGCCTGTTTTTTGAATCGGGTCACTTGCCAGCCCGCACCATGCAACGCTGATAACGCTCATCGACCCGTTTGGCGAACCACGCGGTGGTGAGTTTGCGGGTGATTTTCGGGCTTTGCAGTTCGATTCCCGGCAACACTGCGCGAGGCAATGGCCGGCCCTCGGCTTGATCGGCCAACGTGAACACTCGCTGGTAGAGTTCGGTCTCCTCGAACTTGAGACTTTTGCCCTCCTCCAATTGATTGCGAATAGTGATATTGCGCAGGCCCAGCTGCTTGCCAAGGCTTCGCACTGCCAGTTCGGTGGTGCCGGGCATGATCGAGTCATAGCGCACCAGATCGCCATCCAGCGCCAACGGGCTGCCTGATACCCGACTAAGCGCATTCTGAAACGCCGCATTGCGGCTGGCATACCAACCGGCATTGAAGTCAGCGAAACGATACAACGGTTCTGTGTAGCTCACCGGGTAACCGAGCAAGTGGGCAATGCCGAAGTACATGCCGCCGCGTCGAGTGAACACTTCATGACGGATTGAACCGTTCACCGGATACGGGTAACTGCGCGTTTGCTGTTCGGCAAAATCGATGCTGACCTGCATAGGCCCACCGGTGTGCACCGGGTTGAAGCCACCGAACAGGGTCTTGCCCATCGGCACCATGCCAATGAAGTCATCGAAAATCGCGCTGAGTTCCTTTTCACTGCGCGCCGCGTTGAGACGGTCGCTGTAACTTTTGCCATTGGGTGATTTCACCTGGAGCGCACCACTGATCAACAGGCTGGGGATGTGGACTTTCGCGGCGCGGCGGTCGATTTCCTCCCGAGCGATCTTGCCCAGGCCCGCCACAGGTGGGTCGACCTGGAACGTGGATTCCTGCTCGGTAACGGCGAGTACCGAGCACAGGTTTTGCGTGGATGGGTAAATGTTCTGCGCGGCGAATGCGGCGTAGATGTCCGTGGCCCAGCCTTGGCGATCCGTGGTGTTGGCCGGCAGCAGGCGCACGATCTCGGCCTTGACCTCGGCGGGCTTGCGCTCGGGCGGTTCCTGCGTGCGCTGAGTGCCGCAACCGGCCAGCAGCAACAGCGCCGCGACGCCGGTGATCAATTGATTGGCTTGCATGGTGCTCCATCAAATCCGTTGAGCCGGGTTAACCATACGACCAATGGCATGGCGCAGGCTATGACTCCGGTCGCCGCGCCCTGTTCCATCATCCCGCCTGCCGGGTGCATTTTCCGTTGGGCAGTCAGCCTGCCTGTGCTTTGCGACTGGACCATACTTGAGCCAGGCACCGAGGAGGACAGGCTGATGAATCGAAGCGACGTACTGATCGTCGGCGCCGGCCCGACCGGGCTGGTACTGGCGCTGTGGTTGAGCAAACTGGGGATCCGCGTGCGGATTCTCGACAAGACCTCAGCCCCCGGCACCACCTCGCGGGCACTCGCGGTCCAGGCGCGGACGCTGGAGCTGTATCGCCAGCTCGACCTCAGCGAGGCCGTGGTGCAAAACGGTCATCGCGTGGCGGCGGCAAATTTCTGGGTCAAAGGCGAACCAGTGGCGCGTTTGCCCCTGAGCCGCATTGGCGAGGGTCTGACGCCTTACGCCTTCCTCGAAATCTACCCACAGGACGAGCACGAACGGCTGCTGATAACACGCCTTGAAGCGTTCGGCATCCATGTGGAGCGCAACACTGAGCTGGAGTATTTCGAAGACACCGGCGCTGGCATCACCGTCCAACTGCGCTTGCCCGACGGTCAACAGGAAATCTGCCAGACCTGCTACCTGGCGGGTTGCGACGGCGCCCGGTCAGTCGTGCGCAAGACACTGGACACCGGGTTCCCTGGTGGGACCTATCAGCAGATTTTCTATGTTGCCGACGTACAAGCCAGCGGGCCGACCTTCAATGGCGAATTGCACGTGGACCTTGATGAAGCAGACTTCCTCGCCGTGTTTCCACTCGGCGATACGGGCCGCGCCCGGTTGATCGGCACGGTGCGCGACGAGCGCGCAGACCAGGCTGAAACCCTGCGCTTTGAAGATGTCAGCAGCCGGGCCATTGAACACTTGAACGTGCAGATCGAACAGGTGAACTGGTTCTCGACCTATCGCGTGCATCACCGGGTCGCCGATCACTTTCGCACCGGGCGAGCATTTTTATTGGGCGACGCGGCGCACGTTCACAGCCCGGCCGGTGGTCAGGGCATGAACACCGGGATTGGTGACGCCATTAACCTTGCGTGGAAATTCGCGGCGGTGTTGAGTGGTGGCGCCGAAGAGAGACTGCTCGACACCTACGAAACCGAACGCATCGCCTTTGCCCGCAAACTGGTCGCCACCACCGACCGGGTGTTCACCTTCGTCACCGCCGAAGGGCGCATGGCCGATGTGTTGCGTACACGGCTGGCACCGTTTTTGATCCCAAAAATGGCTTCGTTCGAGACGTCCCGCGAGTTCCTGTTTCGCACTGTCTCGCAGATCACCCTGAACTACCGTGGCATGCCATTGAGCACGGGCGTCGCCGGGCACGTTCACGGCGGCGATCGCCTGCCCTGGGCGCATGACGGCGAAGGCGACAACTTTGAATCGCTGAGGAATCCGAACTGGCAGGTGCACGTCTATGGCGACACAAGCGACGAAATGATCGCCTGGTGCGCCGAGCATCACCTGCCGTTGCAGGTGTTCGAATGGCGGCCGGCGTTTGAAGCGGCGGGGTTGGGTCGTAACGGGTTTTACCTGTTGCGACCGGATACATATGTGGCGATTGCCGAGACGTGTTCCGATCCGAAAGTGATTGAGCGGTATTTCAGGGATCACGGGATTCGGCCCTACTTCGGCGCTCCCTGACTCAACACGGTGAAGTGTAGGAGCTGGCTTGCCAGCGAAGACGGCGGCACAGTCAACATTTCTGTGGCTGACCCACCGTCTTCGCGGGCAAGCCCGCTCCTACAGGGATTATGTGTTGGGGGTTAGATCCCGGCCAGGGCCAGGTCCATCGCGAAGTAGGTGAAGATCAAATCCGCCCCCGCCCGCTTGATCGCCCCGAGGCTTTCACGCACCACTCGATCCTCATCAATCGCCCCCGCTTGCGCTGCGAATTTGATCATCGCGTACTCGCCGCTGACCTGATACGCCGACAGCGGCAAACGCGAAACCTCGCGGATGTCGCGGATGATGTCCAGGTACGCGCCGGCCGGCTTGACCATCAGCGCGTCAGCGCCTTCCTGTTCGTCCATCAGCGATTCGCGGACCGCTTCGCGGCGATTCATCGGGTTCATTTGATAGCTTTTGCGATCGCCCTTGAGCGCGCTGCCGCCGGCTTCACGGAACGGGCCGTAGAGCGCCGAAGCAAATTTGGTCGAATAGGCCATGATCGCCGTCTGACTGAAACCTGCGTCATCCAGCGCCCGACGAATCGCCTGGACCTGCCCGTCCATGGCCGCCGACGGGGCAATCACATCGGCGCCCGCCCGTGCCGCCGCCACGGCTTGTTTGCCGAGGTTGATCAGGGTCTGGTCGTTATCGACTTCGTGGTTGTGCATTACGCCGCAATGACCGTGGTCGGTGTATTCGCAGAAGCAGGTATCGGACATCACTATCATCTCCGGCACGGCATCCTTGGCGATTCGCGACATGCGCGACACCAGCCCGTTGTCGCTCCAGGTGTCGCTACCGCTGCTGTCCAGATGATGCGACACGCCGAAAGTCATCACCGACTTGATGCCGGCGCGGGCGTAGCGCTCGATCTCGCCGGCCAGTTTCGACTCTGGAATGCGCATCACGCCGGGCATGCTGTTGATCGGCACGAAATCGTCGATCTCTTCCTCGACAAAAATCGGCAGCACCAGATCGTTCAGGCTGAACTCGGTTTCCTGGAACAGGCTGCGCAGGCTCGCATTGCGGCGCAGACGGCGTGGACGTGCTTCGGGGAACTGACTGGACATGGGCATTCCTGAAAAACGGAGGACAAGACGAACGTCGTAGGAGGCGAAGCTTATGCCCTGCAAGGCGTAAGGCACAAACCTCAAGCGCGGAAAAAACCCTTACCGGCTCGGCAATAATCCCCAGCCCCAACACAGAATCCTGTGGGAGCGAGCCTGCTCGCGATAGCGGTGTGTCTGTCACGTTGATGGTGGATGTGCTACCGCCATCGCGAGCAGGCTCGCTCCCACAGGTTTAGATCTCACACAGGCTTAAAGCGTCACGGTGCCGCTGATGCAGGTCACCACTGAGCCGCCAATCCAGATTTCATCGCCCACTTGATCCACCTGAATGCGCCCCGCCCGGCCCATCGTCAGGCCCTGGCTGACCACATAGGACGCTGGCGCCAGCCCCTCAGCGAGCAACCATTGCGCAATCCCGGCGTTCAAACTGCCGGTGGCCGGGTCTTCCGGCATGCCGTCCCCGGAGATGAAGGCCCGTACTTCGAACTGTGCGTCATCGCCATCACGCTCGGGATTCCACGGCGCGATCACGCCGACCGCCAGGCCAAGCATCTGCGAATGATCCGGTTGCAAGTCCAACACCTGCTGGCGGTCCTCGACCATGACCGCCAACCAGCCAGCACCGTTATCCACCCACTGCGACCGGACAATCGCGCCGACTTCCAGACCAAGCCCGCGGCGCACGCGTTCCACCAATTCGACGTCCACCGGCCCGTTGTTGATCAGGGGTGGCGCGAGAAACGCCAGTTCCGCGCCTTGTCGGCGGACCCGTACCAGCCCGACGCCGCACTCCTGAATGATCTCTTCGCCCTTGGGCACACCACCCGCCTCAAGCCATGCATGGCAGGTGCCCAGCGTCGGATGACCGGCGAACGGCAACTCGTTCAGGGTGGTGAAGATCCGCACGCGGTAATCGGCGCGCGGATCGCGCGGCTCCAGCACAAACGTGGTTTCACTGAGGTTGGTCCAGGTGGCGAACGCGGCCATGCGTTCGTCACTGAGCTCGTCCGCGCCGAACACCACCGCCAATGGATTGCCCTTGAGGGCGACGCGACTGAAGACATCTACTTGTTTGAAATCAAATGAACGCATGATCTTCCTTGTTCGTGAAGCAATCTATTTAGGAATTTCCAGACCGCGCATCACCGCCGCTCGCGCCAGGAAGCGCTCCAGCACGCGCGTGACGTTCTTGAAGTCCTTGATGCCCACCAGATCGCCGGCCTCATAGAAGCCGATCAGGTTACGCACCCACGGGAACGTCGCGATGTCGGCGATGGTGTAGCGCTCGCCCATGATCCAGTCGCGCCCTTCAAGGCGTCCATCCAAAACCTTTAACAAACGTTTACTTTCATCGACGTAACGGTCGCGGGGCCGTTTGTCCTCGTAGTCCTTGCCGGCAAATTTGTTGAAAAAACCGAGCTGACCGAACATCGGCCCGATGCCGCCCATTTGAAACATCAGCCATTGAATCGTCTCGTAACGCGCTGCCGACTCCTGAGCCAGCAGTTGCCCGCTCTTGTCGGCGAGGTAAATCAGAATCGCCCCGGACTCGAACAATGGCAGGGGTTTGTCGTCAGGACCGTGGGGGTCGAGGATCGCCGGGATTTTGTTGTTGGGGTTCAGTGACAGAAATTCGGGCGACATCTGGTCATTGGTATCGAAGCCTACCCGATGCGATTCGTAGGGCAGTCCGATCTCTTCAAGCATGATCGACACCTTGACGCCATTGGGGGTCGGCAAGGAGTAAAGCTGGATCCAGTCAGGGTATTGAGCCGGCCATTTTTGGGTAATCGGGAACGCAGACAGATCGGTCATCGGGAACATCCATCGCCAAAAGAAAGGGTTGAGCATAATCCAGGATCGCCGGTTTCAGGTTGCTATCTTTGGGGGCTATCGAAACCGCTGATGAACACGATCAATAGATCTCAGCCTTTTCCAGTGCCTTAAAGTGTAATGTGTCCACAAAGTCGCAACATTTTGTCGATAACCTGGGCTGCAACCCGTTCAAGGTTGTCGATACAGTGCTGCTCACTCGTCGGACGCGAACCAAATGGGCTTCAGAGGACTCTGAGCAATGCCCTTTCGGACACGGACCGGCTCAACGACATGGAAAACACCCGAAGCAGAGAGCTTGTGGTGTAAAGGTTTGTCAGCCTTAACTAATGCGCTGAAGATCACCAATGACCAACCTTTTGAGATTCGCTAAACGCTTCAAGCACCATGCGTTTGTACTTCTGCCCGCGGTGCTGGTGGCGAGCGCATTGTTTGTGACGCTGCAGTCCCGCGAAAGCCGCGCCCAACAGGTAAACGGCACTCAGACACTGGTGTTCCTGCGTCACGCGGAAAAACCCGCCGGCGGTCTGGGCCAGCTCAATTGCCAGGGCCTCAACCGCGCCATCGACCTGGCCACCTTGTTGCCGGAAAAATTCGGCAAGGCCAACTACGTGTTTGCCGCCAACCCGACGCGCAATGTCGAGGAAGGCGAACTGGACAATTCGTACAGCTACATCCGCCCCTTGATGACCATCAGCCCCAGCGCGATCAAGCTCGGTTTGCCGGTGAACATCAACTTCTCGGTCAACGACACCAGCGACCTGGCGGACGAATTGCTGCAGGACAAGTACCACAACTCCGTTATCTACACCGCCTGGTCCCATGGCTACCTGCCAGAGTTGATCAACGAGGTCGCTGGAGAAGCCGTCGGCAAGAAACAGAGCATCACCGAGGACTGGGAGTCCAGCGACTACGATTCGGTGTACGTGCTGACCCTGACCTGGCGCAACGGCAAGGCCAGCCTCGTCAGTCATAGTTACAAGCAAGGGCTGGATAACGGATCGCAGACGTGTCCGACCTAAGCGGTCGGCAACATCCCACAAGCGGTGAGGACCACGGCAGTCGAGGGGCGGGCTATCATGTATCCATCTTTCCCTTGTCTGGACACTTTCCATGTCACTCTCTTCCGCAGCTGTCCCCGCCCGGGGTTGGTCGTTCTGGTGGAAACCCGCCCTGTTCGTCCTGGTCGCCTGTATCGGCCTCTATTACGTCAAGTGGTCGCCCTACTACCTGAAAGCCTTCATCGCCGCTGACAACCACAGCATCGGCGCCTCCATCCTCAACGACGAACAAACCGCCCCGCTGGCCGCCGCCCTGACGTACGCCAAGGTGTATTTCCTGGCGATCTGGAAAGCGGCCGTACTGGCGGTGATTCTCGGCTCCCTCCTGCAAGTACTGATTCCTCGAGACTGGCTGTTGCGTCTGTTCGGTCGCGCCAGCTTCGCTTCGACTTTGCGCGGCGGCCTGTTCGCCCTGCCGGGGATGATGTGCTCATGCTGCGCCGCCCCGGTGGCTGCCAGCATGCGTCGCTCGAATGTCTCGGTCGGCGCGGCGCTGGCCTTCTGGATCGGCAACCCTGTGCTCAACCCGGCGACCCTGGTGTTCATGGGGTTCGTGCTGGGCTGGGGGTTCACCGCGTTGCGCCTGGTCGCCGGGATAGTGCTGGTGTTCGGCGTGTCGATGGTCGCCCAGCGTATATCCGGTCCGGAAATATTGCCTGAAGCCGCCGTCGAGGCGGTGGCCGAAGTCAGTGAAAAGGATACGCAGCCGTTCCTGACTCGCTGGGCCAAAACCCTGTGGCAATTGTTCTGGAGCACCATCCCGATCTACATCCTGGCGGTATTGGTGCTGGGCGCAGTGCGGGTCTGGGTGTTCCCGCATATTGACGGGGCCATGGCCAACGGCTTGTTGTGGCTGGTGCCGCTGGCGATCATCGGTACGCTATTTGTGATTCCTACCGCCGCTGAAATCCCGATCGTGCAAACCATGATGACCCTGGGCATGGGTACCGCCCCGGCCGTGGCGTTGCTGATGACCCTGCCGAGTATCAGCCTGCCGTCGCTGCTGATGCTGCGCAAGGATTTCGATGCTCGGGTGCTGGTGAGCGTGGCGCTGATGACCATGGGGGTTGGTGTGGTTAGTGGGTTGGTCGGGGCTGCTTTGCTCTAGGATTTGTAGCGCCTGTAAGGGCCCCTTCGCGAGCAGGCTCGCTCCCACAGTTGATCTTCAGTGAACACAGTTTTTGTGTACTACCAAGATCCAGTGTGGGAGCGAGCCTCCTCGCGAAGGGGCCGGCAAAGACAACCTCATTCCCGCTGGTTGACCCGCGCCCGCAGGTATTCAAGGACAGCCGCCTTCTCCCCGGCAAACTCAATCCGCGTACCTTTCTTCTCCCGCTGAAACGCATACATCGGGTCGTAATACTCGCGAAGCAGCCCTTCGATCCAGCCACGGTGCAAGTCCACCGCACCGCTTCGGCCCTGCTCTGCCAAGGCCTCTTCCATCAAGATCAGCATCCGCCGATGGCGTTCACCGCCCAGACGCTTCTGAACGTTGTTCAGGCTTTCCAGCAAGCGCTCGGAAAACCGCGCAAATCCTTCCTCGCCATGCACACCAATGAATTCGGCACACAGGTCCACCACGTAGTCGCGCAGAATCCTCTCGACGCGTCCTTCAAGGCTGTCTTCCAGCCAAACCATCGGAAACTGCTGCATGCCCTGATACAGCGGCAACGGCAAGGCGCAACTGCCGACTGCCCGGCTCTCGTCTTCCAGCACAAACTGCTCGATGCCGTGGGCGCGTTTCTTCAGTACATCCACTGCCAAACGGTTTTCAAAATCGATGTTGGTCGGTTGCCCCGTCGCGCGTTTGCCAAAGCTGGAGCCGCGATGATTGGCGTGGCCTTCAAGGTCGACTCCGTTGTTCAACTGCGTGAGCACTTCGGTCTTGCCGGTGCCGGTCATGCCGCCCAGCAAGACAAAATCGCACTGGGTGACCGCTTGATCGAGCGTGTCGAGCAAGAACGTGCGCATGGCCTTGTAGCCGCCACCGACCCGGGGATAGTCAATGCCGGCCTCGTCCTTGAGCCATTGCTGGACGATCTGCGAACGCAAACCGCCGCGAAAACAATACAAATAACCCTCGGGGTGCGCCCGGGCAAAATCGGCCCAGGCCTGGATGCGCTCAGCCTTGATCTCGCCGGACACCAGTTGATGCCCCAGCGTGATGGCCGCCTGCTGACCTTGTTGCTTGTAGCAGGTGCCGATGCGCTGGCGCTCGCTGTCATTCATCAGCGGCAAGTTGACCACGCCGGGGAATGAACCCTTGCTGAATTCCACCGGGGCGCGGGCGTCCAACATCGGCCGGTCGTTGAGAAAGATGTCGCGGTAATCGGTGAAGTCGATCGACATCAAAGCACCTCAACCGCGTGTGTCTGTCGCTCAACCAGTTCACCGATCGGTTCAAGTGTCAGACCCAGTTCGGCCGCCACGGCGAGGAACTGTTCATTGCCCTCGGGCGTGACCGCAATCAACAGACCACCACTGGTCTGCGGATCGCACAGCACGCGCTTGTGTAGTTCCTGAAGCCGCCCCAGTTTGCTGGCGTAGCTGTCGAAGTTGCGCAGCGTCCCGCCCGGCACGCAGCCTTGGTCGAGGTAGTACTCGACACCCGGCAGACGCGGTACGCGGTTGTATTCGATGCGGGCGGTCAGTTTGCTGCCGTCGGCCATTTCCACCAGATGCCCCAGCAGACCAAACCCGGTGACGTCGGTCATTGCGGTCACGCCGTCGAGCTTGCCGAAACGGCTGCCGGGTTTGTTCAGGGTACACATCCAGTCGCGGGCCAGGCCGATGTCGGCAGTGCGCAACTTGCCTTTCTTCTCGGCGGTGGTGAGGATGCCGATGCCCAGCGGCTTGGTCAGATAGAGCAGGCAACCGGCCGTGGCTGTGTCATTGCGCTTCATGTGGCGCTTTTCCACCAGCCCGGTCACCGCCAGGCCGAAGATCGGCTCCGGCGCATCGATGGAGTGCCCACCCGCCAGTGGAATCCCGGCCTCATCGCAGACCGAACGTCCGCCGCGAATCACTTCCCGGGCAACTTCCGGCGCCAGCACATTGACCGGCCAGCCGAGGATCGCAATCGCCATCAGCGGATCGCCGCCCATGGCGTAGATATCGCTGATGGCATTGGTGGCGGCGATGCGGCCGAAATCGAACGGGTCGTCGACGATGGGCATAAAGAAGTCCGTGGTCGAGACCACGCCGCGCTCTTCATCAATGGCGTACACCGCCGCGTCATCGCGCGAGGCATTGCCCACCCAGAGTTTCGGGTCCAGGTTCTGCGCCCCGCTACCGGTCAGAATCACCTCCAGCACCTGGGGGGAAATCTTGCAGCCACAACCTGCGCCGTGGCTGTATTGGGTCAGACGAATCGGCTCGCTCATGGGGTGCACCTTATGGGATCAATGCGGCCGATTCTAGCAGAGCATGGCCGGTGCAAGGCGCGGGCTTTGCGGGTTGCTGACAGTCCGCCATCGCGAGCAGGCTCACTCCCACATTGGATTTCGGTCATACACAAAATCTGTGTTCACTGAAGATCCAATGTGGGAGTGAGCCTGCTCGCGATGGGGCCGGCACAACCAACATCAGTGTCAGCTATGGCAATAGAATCACCTTGTCACCGGCCCCCTGATTCACTTCGGCATAACGCTCCAGGCCTTCCGCCAACGGCGATTCAAACAACCCCTCGGGCAACGGCAACAAGCCCTGATCGAAGAACTGGCCAAACTGATCAAGCATCGCCGCGCACGCTTGAACCCCGTACAGCAACGAGTTGATCCCCACCACCGAGCCACCCTTGCGATACAGCGCCAGTGCCGGCAGTTGCACCATGCCGTCCACCGGCGCGGCGATGATGGCGATGCGGCCGAAGGTTGCCAGTGCTGGGACCGAGGCCGGCAGCCAGAACCCGGTGGTGTCGAAGATCACGTCAGCGCCGCCGGCATACACAGCGTTCACCTGGACGCCCAAATCCTCAGGCTTATCCAGCTGCAATGTCTGATAGCCCTGAGCCTGCAACGCCTTGACCTGCTCCGGTCGCCGCGCCGCCGCCAGCACCTGAGCACCGCGAACCTTGGCCAGCGCCAACGCCGCACTGCCCACCGCCCCGCCGCCGATCACCAACAGTCGCGTTTGCGCGGTCACCAGGCTGCGCTCCAACGCATCCCACGCCGTGGTGTAGGGCACGCCGAGGCTGGCGGCCTGGGCGAAACTCAGATGGGTCGGTTTGAGCGCCACGCCGTTGGCCGGCAGTTTGACGAATTGCGCATGGGAGCCGTCGGCAAAGAACCCCAGTTCACGCCCGGTGCCCCAGACTTCCTGGCCGATCAATGCCTGCGGGCCTTCAACCACGATACCGGCAAAATCCCGACCGGGGATCCGTGGCAACGTGGTGTAGGGAAAACGTCCCAGCACGTTCTTCACATCGCTGGGGTTGAGGCCGGCGGCCTTGATCTGCACCAACACTTCATCGGCGCCGGCAACAGGGGTGGGCACGTCAACGTAGCGCAAGGCCGAGAGGTCGCCGGTTTGGTCGAACTGCAATGCTTTCATGAGCGTTTCCAATGAATAAATAAACGGTTCAGGAGATCCAGCCAGCCACCAGTTGCCGGCCCATGGGCCACAACTGTTCGCCGGACAGCATGCCGAGCAGCCCGACCAGCGCGATGGCCGGTGGTGCGGGGGAACGAAAATCCAGCGCGCCGTAGAGCAAACCGACGCCCAGACCGATAACCAGCGAGATGAAGTAGCTCATGGCGGACTCCGTGGGCAATTGTGATAGGCCCAAAGTCTAGTGGGAGGTCGCGCCGGGCATCGGCCAAGTGCTTCTGCTTTTCGGCCAAAGTGCTAATGCTGGACGCAAGGCATCCTGTGCCGCTGACGAAGCCCTGTAGGAGCAAGCTTGCTCGCGAAGAGGGCGTCATGTTCAGCATCAATGTTGAATGAAAGACCGCCTTCGTCGGAACGACGCCCGGAGCAAGCTCGCTCCTACAGGGTTTCGTTATGGCTGGGAAACTGCGAAGGCGCGACGCCCAGCTCACGGCGAAACATGTCACTGAAGCTGCTCGGCGAATAGCCCAGCTCGCGGGCGATCGCGCTGACCGGCACGCCCTGAATCAACTCAGCCACCGCCGTCGCCAGTTGCACCTGTCGCCGCCACTCGGCGAAGCCCATGCCCAGACCGTCCTTGAACAACCGCGCCAGGGTACGCACGCTGGCACCGGCGTTTTGCGCGTGTTGTTCGAAGGGAATGTCCAGTGATGGCGCGGCCATGACCGCCTGACACAGGTTCATCAGGCGTCGGTCGGAATCATCCGGCAGGGGGATTTTCAGCTCGGATCGCTTGGCACGCCGCAGCTCCAGCAGTGCCAGGCCGACCAGCGCTTCGTAATACTCGGGCGCGCCGTCGTTGCCCTGTTCGACCAAGCCGACGATCAATTCACGCAGCAAGCCGCCGACTTCGATGACTTGGACCGTGTCGTCCAGCGTCGCGGCAAGGGACGGCCGCAGGTAGATGTTGCGCATCTGCAAGTCCGAGACCACGCGAATCCCATGCGGTACGCCCGGTGGCAGCCACACCGCCCGTTGCGGCGGCACCACCAGTGCCTCATGGGGCGTTTCGACCCACATCACCCCGCTCATCGCATACAGCAACTGGCCCCAGACATGCTCGTGCGGTTCAATAAACAGACCGCGCGGATAGGTGCGCGCCAGCGGTTGCACGGGCACATCGGTGTCACTCAGGTCGGGAGGCGCGGCAAGGGCCATGGGGCAGCAATCATTGAGGTTGACAGGCCTTGCATGGTAACCAGCCGAACGCCTTGTCGCCACTGGCCGCCACCGCCTGAAAATCAGAGTGAATTTTCCGCGCCCCCAACGATCCCTCTATTACCACAGGGAGGAATACGGGCTTTATGAACAACGAAAAACTTTTCGTCATTGAATACACCCTTCGTGGCGTTCCCAAGTCATTCATCATCCGCCTGGACAAGATGGACAACGCGCAGGCTTGGCATTGGGCGAGTTGCGACGCCGGAGTGGGCAGGATCCCGCGATTTGGCCGGGAGAAGGTGCAAAAGACCAGCAAACCGATGGCGGAAAAGTTCGGCGTCGAAAATGTGACGTGGCGACCGGCGAGTTAAAAAAGTCGAGTCCGATCATTTAAGAAACAACACGATCCGTAGCAGCTGGCGCAGCCTGCGCCAGCTGCTACAAAGTGCGTGCCCGATCAGGCTCCACTTGGTCGCGATGCACTACTTGGTATCAGCACACTTGCAGCCCTTGCTGGAGCATTCTTCGCCATGTTCATGGTGCTTGGCGCAGGCTTCGCAGCAATAGTGTTTGCCGTGGCGCGCGATGGGATGCTCGCCCAGCTTGCATGAGCATTTGGGGCAATCGCAGATACTGTCACTGCTGATCATGGGTCAGACTCCATTGGTGTGGTCGTCGGGGTGCCGCTAACGCGGCCCGTCTTACCAGTGTAGGAGTTTGTTTCAAGCCTGCCGGGTGCTGTTGCGATACATAAACACCAACGCCAACCCCAGGCACACCATCGCCACGATCCGGTTGTTCGACAAGTCGATGGCCGGATTGCCCAGCCAGCCGAAATTGTCGCTTTGGCGCGGTGCCGTACCGGGACAGCCGTAGCGGCAGGTTATCCCTGTGTGAGATTACCCTGTGGGAGCGAGCTTGCTCGCGATGAGGGTGGCACATTCAACAGTGAGGTTGGCTGTAACTCCGCTATCGCGAGCAGGCTCGCTCCCACATTAGAGAATCATCGCCGCCACCCAACCAAACGCCAGCAGCGGCAGGTTGTAGTGCAGGAAGGTCGGGACCACGGTGTCCCAGATGTGGTGGTGTTGGCCGTCGATGTTCAAACCCGAGGTCGGGCCCAGGGTGGAGTCGGAGGCTGGCGAACCGGCGTCACCCAAGGCGCCGGCCGTGCCGACGATGCAGACGATAGCGAGCGGGCTGAACCCCAACTGCACGCACAGCGGCACGAAAATCGCCGCCAGGATCGGCACGGTGGAGAACGACGAACCGATGCCCATGGTCACCAGCAAGCCCACCAGCAACATCAGCAGTGCGCCGATGCCCTTGCTGTGGTTGATCCACGAAGCCGAGGACTCCACCAGCGTCTGCACCTGGCCGGTGGCTTTCATCACTTCGGCAAACCCCGATGCGGCGATCATGATGAAGCCGATCATCGCCATCATCTTCATGCCTTCGGTGAACAGGTCGTCTGTTTCACGCCATTTCACAATGCCCGACACCGAGAAAATCAGGAATCCGGCAAGGGCGCCGATGATCATCGAGTCCAGCAGCAACTGAATAACGAAGGCAGCGACGATGGCCACGCCGGCCACCATCAGGCTCAGTGGGTTGTACTGCACCGCCACCTGTTCGACTTGTTCGATTTTTTCCAGGTCGTAGACGCGTTTCTTGCGGTAGCTGAAAAACGCCACCGCCAAGCCGAACACCATGCCCAGCGCCGGGATGCCCATGGCGTGGGTGACGTTGATGCCGCTGATGTCCACACCGCTGCGGGCAACGTTGGCCAGCAGAATTTCGTTGAGGAAGATGTTGCCAAACCCCACCGGCAGGAACATGTACGGGGTGATCAGACCGAAGGTCATGACGCAGGCAATCAACCGGCGATCCAGTTGCAGCTTGGTCAGCACGTATAAAAGCGGCGGCACCAGCAACGGGATGAACGCGATATGTATCGGCAGAATGTTCTGCGAAGCGATGGCCACCACCCAGAGCAAGCCAATCAACAGCCACTTGACCTGACTGCCACCGCTGGCGTGTTGGCGATCAACCATCGCCAGGGCCTTGTCCGCCAGGGCATGGGCCATGCCGGATTTGGCAATTGCCACCGCGAACGCCCCGAGCAAGGCATAGGACAATGCTACCGTTGCCCCACCGCCTAGCCCACTGTTGAAAGCTTTAAGCGTGGCGTCAATGCCCAGGCCGCCGGTCAGGCCACCCACTAGCGCACCGACAATCAGCGCGATCACTACATGCACGCGGGACAGGCTGAGAATCAGCATGATGCCGACCGCAGCAATTACAGCATTAATCATCGTTACCTCAGGCACGCGAAATGAGCTCAGCCGGCAGTCTGCGAAGCGCCGCCAGCGGAGTAGAGAATTGGTTTTATTAGAGGGCGCGCACTGTGCCGCAGCGTCATGGCCTTGTCAAAGCTGGCGATGCCCCTGTGGGAGCGAGCCTGCTCGCGATGGYGGCGTATCAGGCAACACAAATATCGACTGACACGACGCCATCGCGAGCAGGCTCGCTCCCACAGGGGCTTCGCCAGCTGCTGCAAGTTTTGTTTCGATTCTTATTTGAGCGCATGGATAAAGAAACCGGATTCACGGCCGTTACAGTGCGAAGTCTCAGATATTTATCGAATAAAGGACGTCTCCATGTCACTAAGACAACTTTCCATTCAATGGAAAATCACCCTGCTGGCCGGGCTTTGCCTGGCCGGTATCGTGACCCTGCTGGTCGGTCTTTCGCTGTACCGCATGGAGCACAGCTCCGAGATGGTGAAAGCCTCAAGCATGGAGATGCTCACCGAAGCCGCCCAGGCGCGGATCGAATCCCAGGGCGAAAACCAGGCGCTGCTGATTCGTCAGCAGTTCATGGACGCCTATCAGTACGGCCATGGCTTTTCGCGTCAGGTATTGTTCTTGCGCGATCAGGCGGAAAAACGCTTTCTGGATGCGTTCGACCTGCGTGAAGACCTGACCCGCCAGGTCAAGTCCGCGCTGCAAGCCAACCCGGAGCTGCTCGGCCTGTCGCTGGTGTTCGAAGCCAATGCGCTGGACGGCAAGGACGACCTGTTCACCGGCCAGGTGGAATTGGGCAGCAACGAAAAGGGGCGTTTCGCTCTGTACTGGTCGCAGCCGACGCCGGGCAAGATCACGTCCATGGCGCTGCCGGAAAGTGACATGGCCGACACCAGTACCGGCCCGAGCGGCGAACCGGCCAACGCCTGGTTCACCTGCCCGCGCACCTCGCTCAAGCCGTGCGTGATCGAACCGTACTTCTACATGATCGACGGCCAGAACGTACTGATGACCAGCATCGTGTTTCCGCTGATGGTCAACGGCAAAGTCATCGCCTCGCTGTCGGTGGACCTCAACCTCAACAGCCTGCAAGCGATGAGTCAGGGCGCGAGCAAAAAGCTCTATGACGGCCAGACCAATGTCAGCATCCTCAGCCCGGTCGGTCTGCTTGCCGGCTACAGCGCCGACGCCAGCAAACTCAGCCAGCGCCTGGACGCCGTGGACAATGCCAACGGTGCCGAATTGATCCGTATGCTCGCCAGCAGCAGCAAAACCGAAAGCCTGCACAACGATCACCAATTGAAAGTGCTGTCGCCGTTCCAGCCGATTCCCGGGGGTAAATCCTGGGGTGTGCTGCTCGACGTGCCGCAGAAAGTCCTGGTCAGCCGGGCTGAGACGCTGAAAAAACAACTCGATGACAGCAACCGGAGCGGCACGCTGGTCGAACTCGGCCTCGGCGTGCTGGCCGCGTTGATCGGCCTGATGCTGGTGTGGCTGATGGCCCGTAGCGTGACCAGACCGATCCTCGGCGTGGCCCACATGCTCGAAGACATTGCCAGCGGCGAAGGCGACCTGACCCGGCGCCTGGCCTATGACAAAAAGGACGAACTGGGCCAGTTGGCCGGTTGGTTCAACCGCTTCCTCGACAAGCTGCAACCGATCATCGCCGAGGTCAAACGCTCGGTGCAGGACGCGCGCAACACCGCGGATCAGTCGTCGGCCATCGCGACCCAGACCAGCGCCGGCATGGAGCAGCAATACCGTCAGGTCGATCAGGTTGCCACCGCGTCCCACGAAATGAGCGCCACCGCCCAGGACGTCGCCCGCAGCGCCGCACAAGCGGCTCACGCGGCCAAGGATGCCGATCAGGCGACGCGTCGTGGGTTGACCGTGATCGACCAGACCACCACCAGCATCGACAACCTCGCCGCCGATATGAGCGCGGCCATGGTGCAGGTCGAAGGGCTGGCGGCGAACAGCGAGAAAATCGGTTCGGTACTGGAAGTGATCCGCGCGATTGCCGAACAGACCAACCTGCTGGCACTCAATGCCGCCATCGAAGCGGCCCGTGCCGGTGAAGCCGGACGCGGTTTCGCCGTAGTCGCCGATGAAGTACGCAACCTGGCGCGACGCACGCAGGAGTCGGTCGAAGAAACCCGCTTGGTGATCGAGCAACTGCAGAGCGGCACCCAGGACGTGGTCGGTTCGATGAACAACAGCCATCGGCAGGCTCAGGGCAGTGTCGAACAGGTCAGCCAGGCCGTGACCGCGCTGCGCCAGATCGGCGATGCGGTGACGGTGATCAGCGACATGAACTTGCAGATTGCTTCAGCGGCGGAAGAACAGAGCGCGGTGGCTGAAGAGATCAACAACAACGTGGCGACGATTCGCGACGTGACCGAGTCGTTGTCGGGGCAGGCGAATGAATCGGCGCGGGTGAGTCAGTCGCTGAACAGCCTGGCGAACCAGCAGCAGAGTCTGATGGATCAGTTCCGGGTCTGACCTGGATCCCCCATCCACCGAAGATCCCCTGTGGGAGCGAGCCTGCTCGCGATAGCGTCGGCACACACGACATCCATGTGACTGAGAAATAGCTATCGCGAGCAGGCTCACTCCCACAGGTTTGGTGACTGGCTGTAGATTGGGGTCAGCGTTTGGGAAGTTCGATCAGGACCTTCAACCCGCCCCACTCGCTCTCTTCCAACCGCAGTACCCCGCCCCAGCTGTCGACGATGTCGCGCACAATCCCCAGCCCCAACCCGTGCCCATCCGTCTGTTCATCCAGCCGCGTACCGCGACTGAACACTTGCGCCCGCTGGTCTTCGGGAATTCCCGGTCCATCGTCTTCAACGCTCAACTCAAACCCGTCCACCGCCTCGACCACGCTCAAGCGAACCTCGGCATCTGCCCATTTACAGGCGTTGTCCAGTAAGTTACCAAGCAGTTCAAGCAAGTCCTCACGGTCCCACGGTAACTGCAAACCGGGCGATGCACGGTAGCTGAGCGCCAGGTGCTCGCCATGAATCATGTTCAACGTCGCCAATAACCCTGGCAGTTCTTCATCGCAATCAAACAACGCCCCGGGCAGCGCGTCACCGGACAATCGGGCGCGGTTGAGTTCGCGATTGAGGCGTTGCTGGACCTGCTCCAGTTGCGCCTGAATCACCTTGCGCAGCTGCGGGTGGGCGTCGAGTTTTTCGCCGGAAGCCAGGCTCAACAACACTGCCAGCGGGGTTTTCAATGCGTGGCCGAGGTTGCCCAACGCATTGCGCGAACGCTTGAGGCTATCTTCGGTGTGAGCGAGCAAATGGTTGATCTGCGCCACCAGCGGCTCAAGCTCGATCGGCACCTGATCATCCAGTTGCGAGCGCTGGCCTTGCTGCAACTGGGCGATCTGCTCGCGAGCCTTTTCCAGCGGACGCAAGGCGCGGCGCACGGTGATGCGTTGCAGCAGCAAAATCAGCAGCAGCCCAGCCAATCCCAGTCCCAGCCCCACTTGCTGCATGCGCTTGAAGCTCTCGCGCACCGGCGTGTAGTCCTGCGCAACGCTGATGGAAATCGACTGGCCGAGGCGTCGATAGTCTGAACGCAACACCAGTAATTGCTGCCCTTCCGGCCCCAGTTGCAGGTTGCTGTGCAAGCCGGGCTGCTCCAGCCGTGGCAGTTCCTGATCCCACAGCGAACGGGAGCGCCAATGGTGATCGTCGAAATCGATGCGAAAGTAGTGCCCGGAAAACGGGCGCTGGTAAGCCGGCGACAAGTGCCGCTCCTCCAGTTGCAACCCTTGCGGCCCGCGCACCAGTGCCATCAGCAGGTTCTCGCTATCGTTGCGCAAACCCGCTTCGAGGTAGCGCTGCAAACCCATTTCGAACAACCACAAACTGGTTTGCGCCAGCACCAGGCCGACGACGACCATGACGCTGATCAGCCCCAGGCTCAAACGGCGCTGGATTGATCTCACTGAGCGGCCCCGCCGAACAGGTAACCCTGACCGCGACGGGTTTCGATCACGCTGCGCCCCAGTTTTCGTCGCAGGTGGTTGACGTGAACTTCCAGCACGTTGGAATCGCGCTCGGTTTCGCCGTCATAGAGGTGTTCGGCGAGGTGGCTTTTGGAGAGGATCTGTTCGGGGTGCAGCATGAAATAGCGCAGCAGGCGAAATTCGGCGGCGGTGAGCTGGATGTCGGCGCCGTCGCGGGTCACGCATTGGCGACCTTCGTCCAGGTGCAGCCCGGCAGCCTTGAGCGTCGGTTGATTCGCCTGGCCGTGGGAGCGACGCAGCAGCGCCTGAACCCGCAGGTGCAATTCTTCCGGATGGAAAGGCTTGGTCAGGTAATCGTCGGCGCCGGCCTTGAGGCCTTCGATGCGTTCGGCCCAGGAACCCCGCGCGGTGAGGATCAGCACGGGCGTCATCAGGCCACCGGCGCGCCATTGCGCCAGTACTTCAAGCCCCGGCAAACCGGGCAAGCCGAGGTCGAGGATGATCAGGTCATACGGTTCGCTGCTGCCCTGATACGCCGCGTCGCGACCGTCGGCCAGCCAATCCACGGCGTAACCCTGCCGGTTGAGGCCGGCCATCAATTCGTCGGCCAGCGGCACGTGGTCTTCCACCAGCAGCAATCGCATCGGTCAATCTTCCTTGTCTTTCAGTAAACGGCCGGTGGCGGCCTCAATGTCCAGTTCACGAACCACGCCTTCGGGGGTCAGCAGCTCGACTTCATAAATGTAGACGTCGTGCTTTTCTTCAAGCTCGGCTTCCAGCAGCTTGGCGCCGGGATAGCGATCCAGCGCCTGTTGCAGCAATTGCTCCAGCGGCAGGATTACCCCCTGTTGGCGCAGGCGCAGGGCTTCGTCCTGATCCAGGTCGCGGGCCAGGACCGCCGAGCAAAACGCCAGAAGCACCAGAGCCATGCGTGAGAATGAACGCACCTTCATTACGTATCCTGATGATCCTTGAGAACCTGGCCGCTGACAGCGTCTAATTCCACGTCCCACTCGATGTCCTGTGGATCGCGTAGCTCAACCTGATAGATGTACTTGCCGTACTCTTCTTCCAGTTCGGTTTGGGTCACCGTCGAACCGGGGTGCTTGGCCAGAGCGGTGGCATTGAGCTTCTCGAAAGACGCAATGGTACCAGCGTCACGCAGCCTCAGGGCTTCATCGGGGCCAAGGTCGCGAGCGTGGGCGAGGCTGGCGGTCATGGCGATGATCGAGGCGCTGAACAGGGCAGTCAGGGTGTTCATGGGTGTCTCCGGATTTTTTATGTGTTGCTTACGGGAGGCACCTTAGCGAGCTGAACTTAATTGAAACTGAATTGCCATCATTGAAGACGACTCCACGGAATTGCAGCCCCTCCAAAAAGCCCTGTAGGAGTGAGCCTGCTCGCGATGGCTGCCTGATATTCAACATTTACGGTGACTGATACACCGCTATCGCGAGCAGGCTGATCTGGTCCAGTAATTTTGGACATTGTTTTCGGTTCTCACGCCGCCATCTTTTCTGCCGCTACCGGCGAGTGGTAACCGTTGTAGCTGTGGCGCCTTACATTGTTGTAGCGCGCCACATATCGGTTGATATCTACTCGGGCCTCATATTCCGAGTGGTAGCCCTCTTCAGGCACCCACTCGGACTTCAAGCTGCCAAAAAAACGCTCCATCGGGGCGTTATCCCAACAT
>NZ_JBFUIH010000066.1:0-26996 GCF_056401975.1 Pseudomonas sp. P4_C8
CGGCTGCGCAGCAGTCGTAAAACCTGAGTTTTCGGTCTTCCTGAAACACCGCATCGTCTGATTTCACGACTGCTACGCAGCCGGACGCAGGCTTCGCCAGCTGCTACAAAAATTGCGTTACCGCAGAAATTGCTTAACTGATCGGCATTAGGGCAAGTCCGGCTCCTACAAAAACCAAGGCAAAACGGTTATGGGTGTTTGATGCCCTTGAGCTTCATCGAGCCGATCAGCAACTCATCACCTTTGAGCTCGGCCAGCCCGGCAGTGGAGACTTTTTCCGGCGGATGCCCGGCGCCATGTTGCAGATAGCTCAGCAAGTTTCCCACCAGCGGGTTGTGACTGACCAACAGGACATTACTCACTGATACGAGCTGTTCGGCCACCTTGTCCGGATCGGTTCCCGGGGTCAGCCACTCGACCGTGCGGATCTCCGGCTCGAAACCGAGGGCTTCACGCACCAACTGCGCGGTTTGCTGCGCACGCAGGTAAGGGCTGGCGTAAATCGCGGTAATCGGCTGACCGATCAAATGCGCTGCGCTGTTCAACACTTCCTTGCGACCGTGATCGGTCAGTGCCCGTTCCGAATCGGGACGCGAGCCATACGGTTCAGCTTCACCATGACGCAATACCCAGAGTTTCATAGCTTGGGTTCCTCATCTCGGGCCGGATGCGGTGCGGGCGCCACGACGTGCGGCGCTTCACCTTCCGGTGTACGCGGCGTCGGCCAATCGGCGAACGGCCAAGGCTTTTGGTCGCTGTGGAACGTGCCGAACCGGCCGATCTGAGCCAAAAACTGGCTCAGGCTGTCGCCGAAGTTCATCAGGCTGGCGCTCGGTGCGCCATAAAACAAACGATAGATCAGTTGAACCAGCACCACCGCCCCAAGGATGAACTGCGCTACTTGCCAGACCAACAGGAAGACGATCATCCACAGCACCCGCAGCAGAATGGATTCGTACCTGGTTTCTAATTTCGGATCGTTCATGTCGCGCTCCCCTGCTTTTTTGCAAAGCGTGCTTATTAGTTGAAACCGCTGGTTGAAATAAAATCGACGTCGGTTTTCGGTTCGCCGCGCATCAACAATTCAATCACTTGATTAAGCGTGCGCCCCTCAAACAGGATTGCATGCAGCCCGGCGACCAGCGGCATATAGACGCCAACCTCCTGAGCCTTGGCCTTGAGCACTTTCAGCGTGTTCACGCCTTCAGCCACTTCACCCAGACGCGTGACCGCGTCCTCCAGACTCAAGCCCTGACCCAGGGCAAACCCCACCTGGTAGTTACGGCTTTTTGGTGACGAGCAGGTGACGATCAAATCGCCCACACCGGCAAGACCGAGAAAGGTCATCGGGTTGGCGCCCTGATTCACCGCAAAACGGGTCATTTCCGCCAGTGCCCGGGTGATCAGCATGCTCTTGGTGTTTTCGCCCATGCCCAGTGCCACGGCCATGCCGGCAATGATTGCGTAAACGTTTTTCAGCGCCCCGCCCAATTCGACGCCAAACCGGTCGGCACTGGCGTACACGCGAAAGGTCCGGCCATGCAGCGCTTCCTGAACCCGTTGGCACAGCTCTTCGTCTTCACTGGCGACCACGGTGGCGGTCAGCGCGTGCTCGGCGATCTCACGGGCCAGGTTCGGTCCGGACAGCACGCCGATGCGCGCTTTCGGGGCGATCTCCTCGAGGATCTCGCTCATCAACTTGAACGTGTGGGCTTCGATGCCTTTGGTCAGGCTGACCAGCAGTTTGCCGCTCAACAGTTCGGTGTGCGGGACCAATACCGAGCGCAATGCACTGGAGGGCAGCGCGACGAAACACAGGTCGCAGGCTGCCAGCGTGGCTTGCAGGTCGGTCACCGGTTCTACTGCCGGAAGAATCTTGATGCCTTTGAGGTAACGCGGGTTCTCGCGATTGACCCGAATGGCCTCGGCCTGTTCGGGGTCACGCATCCACTGCCGGACCTGATGCCCGTTCTCGGCCAGCAAATTAGCCACGGCGGTACCAAAACTTCCGCCTCCCAGGACCGCAATTGGGCGCTGTTCAGTCATATGCAATCCGTTAATCCATACCAGTGGCGATGTTGGCATTATACGGAGCGGCCCCGTGGCGGCCAGCCCCCGCTTCATTTACCAACACTTGTAGGAAGAAGACCAATGAATCCTGGGAAAATGCCGGCATCGTGAATGGAAAAGTCAACGGGCTCGGTTAACATGCGCGCCAACTCATCACGATCAAGGGTATGACGTGTCGTTTGGTTCTCCTTCACCCCGCTCGCCGCTGGTGATGGCGCTGATCTTCAGCCCGTCCTTGCTGGCCGACGACTTGTTTCTCGACAATGAATCGCGCGCCACATCAGCAAACTGTGTGGCGACATCGATCAGAGGCCCCTGGAATCGTGCTATGACATGGAAGTGCAAGACACCCTCAGCCTGTCCGACAGTCTGCGACTGGTCAGCGGCATGAACTATCGTTACGACCGGGCAGCTTCCGAGACCGGTTTCAACGGCACGCTCGACGACACCCCCTGTACTCGGAGACGATCCGTTCGCCAGACATGTTCGAGAACAACGTCAACTGGAGTTACCGGGTGACCCATTTGCAGCCCACGGCTTACGGCCAGACCAGCGCCCATTACTACCTCAAGACCCGTGGTCCGGTTGATCTCGACAACGAACGCATGCGCTCGCGAGAACCGGGCTGCAACGGCTACTTCGCCGGCTTGGGCAAGGCCAATCTGGAACTGGCCAGCATCCTTCAACAACGCCTGGATAACCAACCCACCACGTTCGTCGACAACAACTACGACGAGCGTCGGGTGCTTTACTTCAGCGCGGAGCTGATGTTTTAAATGGGGCATCGCCTGTCATGGAAATCGCCGCCACTGGGCCGCCTGCTGGCCAAGTTGTGCCTGGCGGCTGGCTGTTTGCTCGGCGCCCTGCCGACACAGGCCGCCGACATCCTGTTGACCGGCGCCGAAGACAATCCCGGCGTGCAATCCTTCGTCCGCGCGCTGAGCGACATGCGCCCTGCCGACAGTGTGCGTTTCCAGCCACTGGCGAGCCTTCCATCACCTGGTAAACTGCCCGCCGCCGCCCGCCTGATCCTGCTTGATCTGCCGAGCCTCGACTGGCGCCAGCAAGAGGCTCAGGGCCCGGCGACGTTGGTGCTGCGCATCAGCCGCCTGCAAGCCCAGCAACGTTTCGGCGTTGACGTTCCACCCCACCTCAGTCTGCTCTGGAGCGATGCGCCGCTGGATCGGCAATTGCGCCTGACCCGACTCATCTTGCCGCAGGCGCAGCGCATCGGTGTGCTGTACGACAATCACAGCGAATTCCTGTTGAAAGAATTGCGCCGGGCCGCCCTTGGACTGGAGCTTGAAGTGGTCGCCGAGCGCTGGAATAACATCCATGACAGCCGCCCCTTGCAGACCTTGCTGAATAACTGTGACGTGCTGCTGGGCCTCGACGATCCCGACCTCTACAACCCGAAAACCGCAAAAAACCTGCTGTTGAGCAGCTATTCCCGGCAATTGGCATTGATCGGCCCCAACGCCGCTTTCGTCAAGGCGGGCAGCCTGGCCAGCACTTACAGCGATCAGAGCGACTGGCTGCAGATGCTCGACGAATTGCTCGATCTACCTGCGGCGAGTTGGCCGCGGTCGCTATATCCGCAACACTTCAAAGTATCAAGTAATCCGCAAGTGGCTCGTTCATTAGGTATCGAACCGATCAATGAAGCAGCTATTGCCACCCAATTGGCTGAAGGAAAAAGCCTGCCATGACCCTCCGACGCCCCTGGGACATCAGCACTCGCACCCAGATGATCAGCCTTGGCCCTGCCCTGCTGCTGACGTTGTTGCTGATCAGCTTCTTCACCTTCGTGCGGATCCAGGACCTGCGTCAGGAGCTCAACCACACCGGGCAATTGATCGCCAACCAATTGGCACCCGCCGCCGAATACGGGGTGATTTCGGGTAACAACGAGGTGCTTGAAAGTTTGCTTAAGGCGACACTCGCCACGCCGAACGTGCGCTTTCTGGAGGTCCAGGACAACGCCAACCGGATTTTGGTGTACGTCGAGCACCCGTCGGAAACCTACAGGCGCTCACAACAGGTTGAAGTGTTCCAGGCACCGGTGCGGCTGCAACGGATAGCGCTCAACAATGATTTCTTCCAGGGCCCCAAAGCCGCCAGCATTGGCCCCACCGAGGACTATCTGGGTCGGGTGATCGTCGGTCTTTCAAATGATGCGTTCAGCCAGCGTCAGCAGGAAATCCTGTTCAAAGCCGCCATCCTTGCGCTGTTCGCCCTGCTGTTTACCTTTTTGGTGGCCCGGCGTCTGGCGGGCAGCCTGTCGCAACCGATCCGCGATATTGGCAACGCAGTGAAGGCGATCCAGCACGGCGATTACAAAACACCCTTGCCGATTGTCGACGACACCGAGCTGGGTGCGCTGTCGCAGCACATCAACAACCTCGCCGCCGGCCTCGAACAAGCCAGTCGCGAACAGCATCAGGCGATGGCGCAATTGATCCAGACGCGCGAGGAGGCGGAAAAGGCCAACAATGCCAAGTCTGACTTCCTGGCGATGATGAGCCATGAACTGCGTACACCGATGAATGGCGTGCTCGGTATGCTGCAATTGCTGGAAACCACCGACATGACCGAGGAGCAGATTGAATACGCGGCGCTGGCCTCGGAGTCCACCGAACACCTGCTCAAGGTCATCAACGATATTCTCGACTTCTCGCGTATAGAGCGTTCGGAGCTGGAACTGGAACACATCCCGTTCAACCTGGCGGACCTGATCAGCAGTTGCGCCCAATCGTTCCAGCACAGCGCGTTACAGCGCGAGCTTGATCTGCAGTTGCTGATCCCCGAGGACATGCGCGCCCTTCAGGTTCAGGGCGATCCGACACGGATCCGGCAGATTCTGGTCAACCTGGTCGGCAATGCATTGAAGTTCACCGAGCAGGGCCGCGTCAGCATTGAACCGCAGTGGCAATCGCTGGATCACGAACTGCTGTGGTTTACCTGCACCGTGCGCGACAGCGGCATCGGCATTTCGGCTGAAAGCCTGGAGTTGATGTTCAATGCCTTCCAGCAGGCCGACAGCTCCATTTCACGGCGCTACGGTGGCACCGGTCTGGGCCTGCCGATTGCCCGCACGCTGGCGGAACGCATGGGCGGCACCTTACGTGCGCAGAGCGAGGAAGGCCAAGGTTCGGTGTTTACCCTGGAAATTCCGCTGGCGCTCTATAAGCAGTCGCTGCCGGTACTGACACCCCGGACACAGACCGGTAACGATGATGGCGCAGGTCGCAATGTGCTGCTGGTCGAAGACAACCCGGTCAATCAGACCGTCATCGAAGCAATGTTACGCAGCCTGGGTTTTACTGTCAGCGTCGCGACCGATGGCGCGCAAGCCGTGCGCAGTGCCGAGAGCCTGATTTTTGAAGCGATTCTGATGGACTGCCGGCTGCCGATCGTCGACGGCTACGAGGCGACCCGACAGATTCGCCAGTTGCCCGGCTGCGCGAACTTGCCGATCATCGCTTTGACCGCCAATGCGTTACAGGGCGACCGCGAAGCCTGTTTGTCGGTGGGCATGAACGATTATCTGGCCAAGCCCTTCAAACGTACTGATTTGCAGCAAATTCTGCAGCGCTGGGTGCAGTAGTACAGGCCTTTCGAGCATCTGCGACTGGCGTGAAAGGCGAAAGTGCGGCAGTCTTAGGCACCCGAACAGGCCCGAAAAGGGGCTTGAATAATAATTTCAGTGCACAAGTGTACATTCATGTCCTTGGTGCTGTGACTTTCACCACAACGCAATAGTCTATGAGTAGGCTGCTGACTCGAGGCATGAACGCTTCGATCGGCCGGGAGATTTGCCCCACCCTGCCGCATGGGACTATTGAGGAGCTCGCATGACCCAACAAAACGCCTTTACTCGGGAAGACCTGCTGCGCTGCAGTCGCGGTGAGCTGTTCGGCCCAGGTAACGCACAACTGCCCGCCCCGAACATGCTGATGGTGGATCGCATCACCCATATCAGTGCCGAGGGTGGCAAGTACGGCAAAGGTGAATTGGTCGCCGAGCTGGATATCACTCCGGACCTGTGGTTTTTCGCCTGCCACTTCGAAGGTGATCCGGTGATGCCAGGCTGCCTGGGTCTTGATGCCATGTGGCAACTGGTCGGTTTCTTCCTTGGCTGGCAAGGTCTGCCGGGCCGTGGCCGTGCGCTGGGTTCGGGCGAAGTGAAATTCTTCGGCCAGGTCCTGCCGACCGCCCAGAAAGTCACCTATAACATTCAGATCAAGCGTGTGTTGAAAGGCAAACTGAACCTGGCCATTGCCGACGGTTCGGTCAGCGTCGACGGCCGCGAGATCTACACCGCCGAAGGCCTTCGGGTCGGCGTTTTCACCTCCACTGACAACTTCTAAGGGTTATCCGCATGCGCCGCGTCGTTATCACTGGTCTGGGCATCGTTTCGTGCCTGGGCAATGACAAAGAGACCGTCTCCGCTAACCTGCGTGCAAGCCGCCCTGGCATCCGGTTCAACCCGGAATATGCCGAAATGGGTCTGCGTAGCCAGGTTTCCGGCTCCATTGACCTTCCCCTCGAAGAGCTGATCGATCGCAAGATCTTTCGCTTCGTCGGCCACGCGGCGGCTTACGCCTACCTGGCCATGAAAGACGCCATCGCTGACTCCGGCCTGAGCGATGAGCAAGTCTCCAACCCGCGTACCGGTCTGATTGCCGGTTCAGGTGGCGCCTCCACGCTGAACCAGATGGAAGCGCTGGACATCCTGCGCGAGAAAGGCGTGAAGCGCGTTGGCCCATACCGTGTCACGCGGACCATGAGCAGCACCGTTTCCGCTTGCCTGGCCACCCCGTTCAAGATCAAGGGCCTGAACTACTCCATCGCTTCTGCCTGCGCTACCAGTGCTCACTGCATCGGTACTGCCATGGAACAGATCCAGATGGGCAAGCAGGACATCGTGTTCGCCGGCGGCGGTGAAGAAGAGCATTGGAGCCAGTCGTTCCTGTTCGACGCCATGGGTGCACTGTCCAGCCAGTACAACGAAACCCCGGAAAAAGCTTCCCGTGCCTACGATGCCAAGCGTGACGGTTTCGTCATTGCCGGCGGTGGCGGCATGGTCGTGGTCGAAGAGCTGGAACACGCTCTGGCGCGCGGCGCGAAGATCTACGCGGAAATCGTTGGCTACGGCGCGACCTCCGACGGCTACGACATGGTCGCCCCAAGCGGCGAAGGCGCTATCCGCTGCATGCAGATGGCAATGTCCACCGTTGACGCTCCGATCGACTACCTGAACACCCACGGCACCTCGACTCCGGTCGGCGACGTCATGGAAATGAAAGGTGTGCGCGAATTGTTCGGTGACAAGGCTCCGGCCATCAGCTCCACCAAGAGCCTGTCGGGTCACTCCCTGGGCGCCGCCGGCGTTCACGAAGCGATCTACTGCATGCTGATGATGGAAGGCAACTTCATGGCGGGTTCCGCCAACATCGACGAACTGGACCCGGAAGTGGCAGACATGCCGATCCTGACCAAGACTCGCGAAAACGCCACCATCGACACCGTGATGAGCAACAGCTTCGGTTTCGGTGGCACCAACGCCACGCTGGTACTGAAGCGCTGGGCAGGTAAGTAATACCTCGCCGTTTCGCTGCACAAAAAAAACGCCCCGACTGGTTCGGGGCGTTTTTTTTGTGCCTTTACAATGTAGGAGCCGAGCTTGCTCGCGATGAGGCCATCACATTCACCATCATCATTGACTGTGAAGCCGCCATCGTCGGATCGCCGCCCGGAGCAAGCTCGGCTCCTACAGATTTCAGTGGTTTTCTTCCTGTCGAACATGAAGCTTTTGTCATAAAAACCAACGCCCTGCGAGCGAATGTCGCGTGTTACGCGGGCTGCAGGACTGTTGCAGAATCGGCAATTGTTCGTTACCAATCCCGAGCGTTTACTTAGCAAGCTAACAAAACATATAACAAAGACCTGCACACGCCTTGGTGCAGGTAATTGAGATTGGAGCTAGCAGATGACTGTAAAAGTAACTGAACGCGACGATTCACATAAATCCCATGAGGGTGTAGCCGCCGGTATCCGCATTTGGGATGTCCACCAACAAGACCTGCTGGTGGGGATGTTCCACTCCGAAACCGACGCCCACAACTACAAAGCCGAACTGGAAACCCTGGAGCAGAAAAGAGCGTCGCTCTGCGCCTGAGCAACACAGCATTGAAAACGACAAACCCCGCCATGAGCGGGGTTTGTCGTTGTTGCAGCCTTTAACGGTTTACCACATCAGATCATCCGGAATCTGATAAGCCGCGTACGGATCGTCCTCGGTTGCCACTTCTTCAGTCTTCACGTTCATCTGCACGATACGCTGTGGATCGCGCTCCTGGATCTTCAGCGCCGCTTCACGCGGAATCACTTCGTAACCGCCGGCGTGGTGCACGATCGCCAGGAAACCATTGCTGAGCTGGTTACGCATCAGCGTGTTGACGCAAATACGCTTGACCTTCTTGTCATCAACAAAGTTGTAGTAGTCCTCGGTGGTCAGCTTCGGCAGACGCGAGACTTCGATCAATTGCTTGACCTGAGCGGCGCGGGCCTTGGCCTCGACCTTTTCCTGCTGCTGGCGGTTCAGCTCCTGGTCGCGCTTGACCTTCTCGGCCATGGCTTCCTGGGCTGCACGCTGCTGCGAGTCATCCAGTTCGATCTGACCCTTGTGGGCCAGGCGCTGCTGTTTCTGCTTCTCTTTGCCGACCTGTTTGGCCTGCTTCTGGTTGACCAGCCCTGCTTTGAGCAACTGGTCGCGAAGGGAAATGCTCATGGTGCTTGTTTCTCACTTAGGCAACTGCTCAACCGCAGCTGGTCAAATTCTTTTCCTGACGTTTGGCTTCGCCCCACAAGGCGTCCAACTCTTCGAGGGTGCAATCTTCTATGGGACGGTGGGTGTCGCGCAATGCCTGTTCGATAAAACGGAAGCGTCTTTCGAATTTGCTGTTGGCGCCACGCAACGCGGTTTCCGGATCAACCTTGAGATGACGCGCCAGATTGACCACCGAAAACAGCAGGTCACCCACCTCATCGGCAATCGCTGCCGAGTCATTGTCGGCCATGGCTTCGAGCACTTCATCGAGCTCTTCGCGGACCTTGTCCAGCACCGGCAAGGCGTCCGGCCAGTCGAAACCGACCTGCCCGGCGCGCTTTTGCAGTTTCGCCGAACGGGACAAGGCAGGCAGCGCAGCCGGTACATCGTCGAGCAACGACAACTGCAACGGTGCCGCTGACTTCTCGGCGCGCTCCTCGGCCTTGATCTCTTCCCAGCGCTGCTTGACCTGTTCTTCACTCAGGCGCGGGATGTCCACGGGCGCATACAGATCACCGGTAGGAAACACGTGCGGATGCCGACGGATCAACTTGCGGGTGATGCTGTCGACCACACCGTCGAATTCGAAGCGCCCTTCTTCCCGCGCCAGTTGGCTGTAATAAACCACCTGAAACAGCAAATCGCCCAACTCCCCCTGCAAGTGATCGAAGTCACCGCGCTCGATGGCGTCAGCGACTTCGTAGGCTTCCTCAAGGGTGTGCGGGACGATGGTGGCATACGTTTGCTTGATGTCCCATGGGCAACCGAACTGCGGGTCGCGCAGCCGGTTCATCAAGTGCAGCAGGTCTTCAATTGAATACATCTATCAATCTCTACACGATCCTTGTAGGAGCTGGCTTGCCAGCGAAGATGTCACCTCGGTGTTCCTGAAAGACCGAGGTGTCTGCATCGCTGGCAAGCCAGGCTCCCACAAAAGCACAGCCTGCAATAAGGTGACCCGTCAAGGCGTCCGGTTACGACGTGTTTCGATGATGTTCGGCAACTGGGAAATCCGCCCCAGCAACCGCCCCAACGCATCCAGCCCCGGAATCTCGATGGTCAGGGACATCAACGCCGTGTTGTCCTCTTTGTTCGAGCGGGTGTTGACCGCCAGCACGTTGATCCGCTCATTGAGCAGCACCTGCGACACGTCACGCAGCAAACCGGAGCGGTCGTAGGCGCGGATGATGATGTCCACCGGGTAGGTGAGCACCGGCACCGGGCCCCAGCTGACCTGGATGATCCGCTCTGGCTCGCGACCGCCCAGTTGCAGCACCGAGGCGCAGTCCTGGCGGTGAATGCTTACGCCACGGCCCTGAGTGATGTAACCGACGATTGCATCGCCCGGCAGCGGCTGGCAGCAGCCGGCCATTTGCGTCATCAGGTTGCCGACGCCCTGGATCTGGATGTCGCCGCGCTTGCCCGGTTTGTAGCCGGTGGCTTTGCGTGGGATCAGCTCCAGCTGTTCGTTGCCGCGTTCCGGTTCGACCAGTTGCTGAGCCAGGTTCACCAGTTGTGCCAGGCGCAAATCTCCGGCACCCAACGCCGCGAACATGTCCTCGGACGTCTTCATGTTGGCCTTGTCGGCCAGCTTGTCGAAGTCCACTGCCGGCAGGCCGAGGCGATTGAGTTCGCGCTCAAGCAGGGTCTTGCCGGCCGCGACGTTCTGATCGCGCGCCTGCAATTTGAACCAGTGGACAATCTTCGCCCGCGCCCGCGAGGTGGTGATGTAACCCAGGTTCGGGTTCAGCCAGTCGCGGCTCGGGGTGCCGTGCTTGCTGGTGATGATCTCGACCTGTTCACCGGTTTGCAGGCTGTAGTTGAGCGGCACAATACGCCCGTTGATCTTCGCGCCACGGCAGTTGTGACCGATTTCGGTATGCACGCGGTAAGCAAAGTCCAGCGGCGTCGCGCCTTTGGGCAAGTCGATGGCGTGACCGTCCGGGGTGAAGATGTAGACCCGGTCCGGCTCGATATCGACCCGCAGCTGTTCCGCCAGGCCGCCGATATCGCCCAGCTCTTCGTGCCACTCGAGGACCTGACGCAGCCAGGAGATTTTCTCTTCGTAGTGGTTGGAGCCGGATTTGACGTCGGTGCCTTTGTAGCGCCAGTGCGCGCACACGCCCAGCTCGGCTTCCTCGTGCATGGCGTGTGTGCGGATCTGCACTTCCAGCACCTTGCCTTCAGGACCAATCACCGCCGTGTGCAACGAGCGGTAGCCGTTCTCTTTCGGGTTGGCGATGTAGTCGTCGAATTCTTTCGGGATGTGCCGCCACAAGGTGTGGACGATGCCGAGCGCGGTGTAGCAATCGCGCATCTCCGGCACCAGCACGCGAACGGCGCGCACGTCATAGATCTGGCTGAACTCCAGACCCTTGCGCTGCATTTTGCGCCAGATCGAATAGATGTGTTTGGCCCGGCCACTGATGTCGGCATCGACGCCGGTGGCGTGCAATTCGTTCTTCAGCTGGCTCATCACGTCGGCGATGAAACGCTCGCGATCCAGACGCCGTTCATGCAGCAACTTGGCGATCTGCTTGTACTGGTCAGGCTCAAGGTAACGGAAGGACAAGTCCTCCAATTCCCACTTGATGTGACCGATACCGAGACGGTGCGCGAGTGGCGCATAGATGTCGAAGACTTCACGGGCGACGCGATTGCGTTTCTCGTCGTCGGCGGTTTTCACCGCTCGAATCGCGCAGGTGCGTTCAGCCAGTTTGATCAGCGCGACGCGAACGTCGTCGACCATGGCGACCAGCATTTTGCGCAGGTTTTCGACCTGGCCCTGAGTGCCCAGCACCAGGGATTTACGCGGGCTCAGACTGTCGCTGATCGCCGCCATGCGCTGCACGCCGTCGATGAGCTTGGCCACCAACGGACCGAAGCGCTGGCTGACGGCAGGCAACAGGATCTGGCCTTCGCGCACGCCACGGTACAAGATCGCGGCAACCAGTGAATCCTGATCGAGTTTGAGGTCGGCCAGAATCTCGGCGATCTCAAGGCCCGTGCGGAAACTCGAGGTCCCTTCGGACCAGAGATTCTTCGCCGCATTGGCCTGTTGTTCAGACGTACGAGCGAACTCGCACGCTTCCTTCAAGGCTTCGCGATCCAGTGCCGGATCGACACTGACCGCATGATCGAGCCAAGCCTCGAGATTGATACTGCCGTCTGTATTGATCGGCTGGTGTGCTCTCACCTGTACCATCTTGCTTACCTTCCCTATGACGCAGATTCAATGCGTCAAATCGCTGACCTTCGTTGCCCGATTGCCCTCACGGGGCTCATGCGAGAGCTGCACGGGCGGGCCAGTCGGACCAGACGAGCAGTCCTAGCTCGCTTCAAATAACGCCATGGCCTCGACATGTGCCGTTTGAGGAAACATATCGAGAATCCCGGCACGTTTTAACCGGTAGCCCTGTTTGATCAACTCAACTGTATCGCGCGCCAACGTTGCCGGATTGCACGACACATACACCAACCGTTTGGCGCCCAGGGACGCCAGCTTGCGCACCACCTCGAAAGCACCGTCACGCGGTGGGTCCAAGAGTACCGCACAAAAGCCTTCGCGCGCCCATTCGGCATCAGTCAAAGGCTGGGATAAATCGGCCTGAAAAAATTGCGCGTTATGCAGATTATTGCTAGCCGCGTTGACGGCGGCGCGCTCGACCATGGCCTGCACACCTTCCACCGCCACCACTTCACGAACGGCCTTGGCCAGCGGCAGGGCGAAATTACCCAGACCACAAAACAAATCCAGAACCCGCTCATCCGCCTGAGGTTTGAGCCAGTCCAGCGCTTGGGCGACCATGGCTTCGTTGACCCCTGCATTGACCTGAATAAAATCCCCGGGCCGGTAGGCCAGGTCCAGGTCCCAACGCTCCAGGCGATAACCCAGCGACTGGCCGGCTTCGACCGGTTGCGGGTCACCCTCTCCGTGCAGCCACAATTGGGCTTCATGGAAAGCGCAGAATTCCTTGAGGATCGTCATGTCGGCTTCAGACAATGGCGCCATGTGCCGCAGCAACACGGCCAACGACGAACCGCTGAACAATTCCACATGCCCCAGCGCCTGAGGTTTGCTCAAGCGACGCAGCATCTCCGGCAAGCGGGTCATGATCGGCTGCAAGGGCTGTACCAGCACCGTGCATTCGTTGATCGCGACGATGTCCTGACTGCCCGCGGCACGGAATCCGACTTCGAGTTTTTTCGCCTTCATGTCCCAGCGCACCGCTACCCGGGCGCGACGGCGGTAACCGAATTCCGGACCACTCAACGGCGCTGCCCACTCTTGCGGTTCGACACCGGCGACCTTCGACAGTTGTTCGGCGAGCATGCGCTGTTTCAGGGCAAGTTGTTCGGTATGGGGCAGATGCTGCACGCTGCAGCCACCACAGCGACCGGCATGCGGACACGGTGCCGGACGACGCAATTCACTGGCCTGGAACACGCGCTCGGTACGCGCCTCGACCACTTTGCCATGGGCACCCAACACCCGCGCTTCGACTTCTTCACCGGCCAAGGCGCCGATGACGAACCAGGTGCGACCTTCGAAAAAGGCGATACCGCGACCGTCATTGGCCAGGCGCTCGATACTCAAGCGCTGCTTTTTGCCGGTCGGGATTTGTGGGGCCTTGCTGCCGCCCGTGGGTTGGAAGCGCAGACCTCTCTCGTGCTTGGCCATCAGTTAGGCGCGTCGAAGATGCCGGTCGACAAGTAACGGTCGCCACGGTCACAGATGATCGCGACGATCACCGCGTTTTCAACTTCCTTCGACAGGCGCAGCATCGCTGCCACCGCACCGCCCGAGGACACGCCACAGAAGATGCCTTCTTCGCGGGCCAGACGACGGGTCACGTCTTCGGCTTCGCTTTGCGCCATGTCGACGATCCGGTCCACACGCTCGGCCTGGTAGATCTTCGGCAGGTATTCCTGCGGCCAGCGACGGATACCCGGAATCGCCGAGCCTTCCATCGGTTGCAGACCGATGATCTGCACGCTCTCGTTCTGCTCTTTCAAGTAGCGCGAGACGCCCATGATGGTACCGGTGGTACCCATGGAGCTGACGAAATGGGTGATGGTGCCTTCGGTCTGACGCCAGATTTCCGGGCCGGTGGTGGTGTAGTGCGCTTGCGGGTTATCCCCGTTGGCGAACTGGTCCAGCACCTTGCCACGGCCCTCGGCTTCCATTCGCTGAGCGAGGTCGCGGGCGCCTTCCATGCCTTCTTCCTGGGTGACCAGGATCAACTCGGCGCCATACGCCGTCATGGCGGCTTTACGCTCGGCGCTGGAGTTGTCCGGCATGATCAGGATCATCTTGTAACCCTTGATCGCGGCCGCCATCGCCAAAGCAATCCCGGTGTTACCGGACGTTGCTTCGATCAGCGTATCGCCGGCGTGGATCTGCCCGCGCAACTCGGCGCGAGTGATCATCGACAGCGCCGGCCGGTCCTTGACCGAACCCGCCGGGTTATTCCCTTCGAGCTTGAGCAAAAGGGTATTGCTGGTGGCGCCGGGCAGGCGCTGCAAACGAACCAGCGGAGTGTTGCCGACGCAATCGGCGATGGTTGGGTACTGCAAGGTCATGGCGTATTCGCAATCCAGACTGCGGGGGCGACTATCATACCGACAAACGTTCGCAGGCCATATCACGCAAAGTGTGGTGCTTATGGCTTATGGGAATAAGCAACCTGAGCGGGTTCAGGATTCCTCTGCTTGCGCGACATTTAAAGCATAGAACTCATGTAATTTGGCCTGCAACAGCTGCTTATCCGGTAGCTGGACTTGATACTCAGCAATCAGCGCCGGCGAAAGGCTGCGGTTGAGGGCATATTCGACCACCTCGTCATCTTTACTGGCACAGAGCAATACACCGATGGAGGGGTTTTCGTGGGATTTGCGCTCATCGCGGTCAAGCGCTTCCAGATAGAAGTCCAGCTTACCCAAATACTCCGGCTCAAATCGACCCACTTTTAGCTCTATGGCCACCAGACAATTGAGACCACGGTGGTAGAACAACAAATCCAGAGCGAAATCACGACTGCCAACTTGCAGCGGGTATTCAGAGCCAACAAAGCAGAAATCGCGGCCGAGCTCGCTCAGAAAATCCTTGAGGCGTACCAGTAACCCTTTATGCAGATCAGTTTCGGCATGGCCACCCGGCAGGCCGAGAAACTCGAGCATGTAGGCGTCGCGGAATATCTCAAGCGCTGCCGGGTGAGGTTGTCTAAGCACCGAAGAGGTTTTTGCCGGTTGGGTCACGCTTCGCTCGAACAGTGCGGTCTTGAACTGACGCTCCAACTCCCGCGTCGACCACTTTTCCTGGACCGCCAGACGCAAATAGAACTCACGCTCTTGGGGGAGTTTGCTCTGACTCAGAATGAGCAGGTTATGGGTCCAGGGTAATTGTGTCAGCAGTGCTGACACTTTTTGATCTCCCCGGTAAGCCTCGTAGAATTGGCGCATACGGAACAGATTACGCCGGGTAAAACCGCGCAACCCAGGTTGAGTCGTGGCCAGATGCTCAGTCAACTGACTGACCACCGAATCGCCCCATTCGGCTTTTTCCAGCTTGCGACTGATGTAAGCACCCACCTGCCAATACAACTCAATCAGCTGGGTATTCACCGTCTGCATGGCCTGCTGTTTGGCACTTTGAATCAGCGCAAGCACTTCATTGAAACGGTCGTCGGTTGCATTGTCGGGGACGCTGGATGCATTCATGCCGGACTCCTGAGGACGAGGAAAAACGCGAGTCTATTCCGTCGTGTCAGGCATAAGGTGTCAGCAATACCCTTTAGGAAAGGTCGTACATAAGAACGGGAACGCTCCGGCAATATCAAAACTTGGGTGGCTGGGAGGGCCTCATCGCGAGCAGGCTCGCTTGTATGTTTAGACTTGAAGGAGTGGGTGGAATCACGCCATTTGTGGGCGACTCATCTCCACTGTGGGAGCGAGCCTGCTCGCGATGGCGTCATCACTGACGCCATCATTTTCAGCCAGCAACCGCATATTCAGCCGCAACCCCGTCCCAGTGTTCTGAGCCCAAAGCTGTCCTCCCTGCCGCCGCACCGCATTCTTCGCAATGCTCAACCCCAACCCAAACCCGCCATCCCCGGGACGCGAGCCATCGAGTCGAATGAACGGACTGAAGATCCGTTCAAGATCGGCCTCAGCCACCCCGCCGCCCTCATCCTCCAGCCACAAATGCCAGAAGTCGCCATCGCGCCGCCCACCGAGACTCACCACGCCGCCCTTCGGCGAATGACGAACGGCGTTGCGCAGAATGTTTTCCAGCGCCTGCGCCAGGGTGTTGAGATTGCCGCGAACCCAACACGATGAATCCACCGTGCAGTGCAATTGACTGCCCGGCCAACCACTTTCATAGCAAGCATTTTCCGTGAGCATTTCCCACAGTGCCTGAATCTGGATCGCTTCATCGGGCAACGGTGAACGCTCGGTGTCGAGCCAGGCCAGTTGTAGCGTGTCTTCCACCAGACGCTGCATGCCATCGACCTCCCGACCGATACGCTCGCGCAACGCCGACAGTTCCTGCTCGCTTTCGCTGGCCACCCGCAAGCGGCTCAGCGGTGTACGCAGTTCGTGTGACAGGTCACGCAGTAATTGTTGCTGCAAGGCCACGGTGCTTTGCAGGCGCTCGGACATGTGATCGAAGGCCCTGCCCAACTCACCGAGCTCATCCGAACGATTGGTGGTGCTGCTCGACAAGCGCACGTTCAACTGATCCGCGCGCCAGGCGTTGGCCTGTTCGCGCAGACTGTTCAACGGCACGACCAGCAGTCGATACAGACCGACGCATAACAACAGCGTGAACAATCCCGGAATGATGCCGTTGGTGATCACCCGCCAGAAAAGCCGGTATTGCCCCGGAACAAAGCGTTGGGGCAGCTCGATCACCAGGCTGCCGGCCGCCGGGTCGTTTGGAAAGGGGATTCTCAACCATGGCAAGCCTCTGGTGTGGCGACTCGTTGGCCAATCAAGTCCGCGCAAAAAGGTCAGGCGCTGAACTTCTTTTTCCGTCAGCGGATAACTGCTCAACGACTGCAAGTCAGCGCCGATGACACCGACCCACGATGTCTCGCGCTTGCCGATATCCTGCAGCCAGACATCGACGCCTGCACTCTGGCGTTGATTCCAGGCTTGCTCGGCTTCGGCAGCGTAGCGGGTCAGCGTGAGCCTGGCCTCTTCGGACAAGAACAGGTTTTTCTGTTCCATGTACCGGCCCCAGGACCAACTCAGCCAGATCATCAGCAGACAAAACGCTACCAGCAAACAGGCGAGTTTCCAGAACAGCGAGTGCCGGCCTGGCAGGTCAGACCATTTCATCGGCCGCACTCAATACGTAACCCTTGCCCCAGACCGTGCGCACTTCCCGCTCGGTATAACCGATGCCTTTGAGTTTGCGGCGGATCTGACTGATGTGCATATCGAGACTGCGGTCATGGGCGGCGTAACCACGTTGCAGCACGTGCTGATAAAGGAAGGCTTTGCTCAACACCTCATCGTCATTGCGATTGAGTGTTTCCAGCAATCGATACTCGCTGCGGGTCAGGCCGGCGGCGTGTTCGCCATAGAAAACCTCACACAGTTCATCGTCGAAATGCAGACTGTCCGCCTCACTGGCCAGCGGTGCCGGCTCTGGCCTCCGGTCGAGCGCCACCCGACGCAGGATCGCTTCGATGCGTACGCGCAATTCGGCCATGCTGAACGGTTTTGGCAAGTAATCATCGGCCCCCAGGCGAAAGCCGCTGATGCGATCCTCTTCGGCGCCCAGTGCGGACATCAGCACCACTGGGGTGGAATGGCTCTGGCGCAACTGCGTCAACACATTGAGGCCGTCCAGGCCCGGTAACAGAATATCCATCAACACTACATCGAAGGCTTGCTGACGCGCGATGGCCAGGCCTTCCTGGCCGTTCTGACACCAGGTCACCTGAAAACCACAACGTCCCAAATGTTCGTGCACATACGCACCGAGCACGAGGTCGTCTTCGATGGAAAGGATTCGGGGATGGCCAATAGAGATGGGAGTCATGAGTATCTGCAAATAATTCTCAGTTGACTGATTATTCAAGATTGCCTGCCGATGGGCAACCCAAGGTTTGCCCAAGACGCAAAAGCAGCAAGGCGTCCGACGAATGACGACATCAATTTTACGAAGATTGCCTGCCTGCAACTCGCTACACTGCCCGGGTGGCGCGTACCGGACGTACACGCAGGTCAATCAATCGCTGGATGCAGGAGAAATGCGTGCTCAAGAAACTGGGAATTGAAGGCCGCGTGCTGTTGCTGACCTTGTTGCCGACGACTCTGATGGCATTGGTCCTGGGCGGCTATTTCACCTGGATGCAGCAATCCGACCTGCAATCCCAGCTATTGCAGCGCGGCGAGATGATTGCCGAACAGCTTGCGCCCCTGGTGGCCCCGGCCATGGGTCGCAAGGACAATGACCTGCTGGAGCGTATCGCCACCCAGTCGCTGGAAACAGCGGACGTGCGCGCAGTGACCCTCCTCGCCCCCGACCGCACGCTGCTGGCCCACGCCGGCCCGACCATGCTCAATCAGGCACCGGTGGGCAACGGCTCGCAGATGCTGCGCCGCAGCGGCAACGATGCGACGCGTTATCTGCTGCCGGTGTTTGGCAAACACCGCAACCTGGCCGGCGACTTGATTCCCGATGAAGCCAACCGCCTGCTCGGCTGGGTCGAAATCGAACTGTCCCACAGCGGCATGTTGCTGCGCGGTTACCGCAGCCTGTTTGCCAGCCTGCTGATGATCGCCGCCGGTCTGGCCGGCGCGGCGCTGCTGGCACTGCGGATGGGGCGGACCATCAACCGACCGATCAGCCAGATCAAACTGGCGGTAGCGCAACTCAAGGACGGTCATCTGGAAACCCGCTTGCCACCCCTCGGCAGTCAGGAACTGGATGACCTGGCGTCCGGCATCAACCGCATGGCCGGCACCCTGCAAAATGCGCGGGAAGAATTGCAGCACAGCGTCGACCAAGCCACTGAAGACGTGCGCCAGAATCTTGAAACCATCGAGATCCAGAACATCGAGCTGGACCTGGCGCGCAAGGAAGCCCTGGAAGCGAGCCGGATCAAATCCGAGTTCCTGGCCAACATGAGCCATGAAATCCGCACGCCGCTCAACGGCATTCTCGGCTTCACGCACCTGCTGCAAAAAAGCGAACTGACGCCGCGCCAGCTCGACTACCTGGACACCATCGAGAAATCCGCCGACAGCCTGTTGGGGATCATCAACGAAATCCTCGACTTCTCGAAAATCGAGGCCGGCAAACTGGTGCTCGACAATATTCCGTTCAACCTGCGCGACCTGCTGCAGGACACGCTGACCATCCTCGCTCCGGCGGCCCACGCCAAACAGCTGGAACTGGTGAGTCTGGTGTATCGCGACACGCCCTTATCGCTGGTGGGCGACCCGTTGCGGCTCAAGCAGATCCTCACCAACCTGGTCAGCAACGCGATCAAGTTCACCCGTGAAGGCACCATCGTTGCCCGCGCCATGCTTGAAGAAGAGCATGAAGACAGCGTGCAACTGCGCATCAGCATTCAGGACACCGGCATCGGCCTGTCGAACCAGGACGTGCGCGCGCTGTTCCAGGCCTTCAGCCAGGCCGATAACTCGTTGTCCCGGCAACCCGGCGGCACGGGGCTGGGGTTGGTGATTTCCAAACGACTGATTGAGCAGATGGGCGGCGAAATTGGCGTCGATAGTACACCGGGCGAAGGTTCGGAGTTCTGGATCAGCTTGAGTCTGCCCAAGACCCGCGATGACGCCGAAGACCTGCCAGGCCCTCCCCTGCTCGGGCGCCGCGTGGCGGTGCTGGAAAACCATGAGCTGGCGCGGCAAGCGTTGCAGCATCAACTGGAAGACTGCGGCCTGAGCGTAACGCCGTTCAATACCCTGGAGAGCCTGACCAATGGCGTGACCGGCGCGCATCAGACCGATCAGGCCATCGATCTGGCGGTGCTTGGCATCACCAGCAACGACATGCCGCCGGAGCGTCTCAACCAGCACATCTGGGACCTCGAACACCTGGGTTGCAAAGTCCTGGTGCTGTGTCCAACCACCGAGCAGACACTGTTCCATCTCTCGGTGCCTAACCCGCACAGTCAGCTTCAGGCCAAACCGGCCTGCACCCGCAAACTGCGTAGGGCCTTATCCGACTTGGTCAACCCGCGCCAGCAACGCAGCGAACCCGGCGAACCGCTGTCCAGCCGTGCGCCGAAGGTGCTTTGCGTCGATGACAACCCGGCCAACCTGTTGCTGGTACAAACCCTGCTCGAAGACATGGGCGCCAAGGTGCTGGCCGTGGAAAGTGGTTACGCGGCGGTCAAGGCAGTGCACAACGAAACCTTCGATCTGGTGTTGATGGACGTACAAATGCCCGGCATGGATGGGCGTCAAAGTACCGAAGCGATTCGTCAGTGGGAAAGTGAACGGCATTGCACACCATTGCCGATCGTGGCTCTCACTGCCCACGCCATGGCCAATGAAAAACGTGCGCTGCTGCAAAGCGGCATGGACGATTACCTGACCAAACCCATCAGTGAGCGGCAATTGGCGCAGGTGGTGTTGAAGTGGACAGGCCTGGCCCTGCGCAATCATGGACCGGAACGTTCCAGCGACAGCCACGGCGGCGGGCATGATTTGCAGGTGCTCGACCCCGAAGAAGGTTTGCGTCTGGCCGCTGGCAAAGCGGATCTGGCTGCGGACATGCTGGCGATGTTGCTGGCCTCGCTTGAGGCCGACCGCGAGGCCATTCGCACGGCCCGGGAAAGCAACGACCGGAATGCATTGATCGAGCGCGTCCATCGCTTGCACGGGGCAMCCCGTTATTGCGGCGTCCCGCAACTGCGCGCCGCCTGTCAGCGCAGTGAAACGCTGCTCAAGCAACAGGATCCGAAAGCGCCCGGCGCACTGGAAGAGCTCGAACGGGCGATCAATCGCCTGGCCGCTCATGCCCGTATCAACGCTTGATGCAGCGCAACCGCGCCGATCACCATAAGCGCTAAGCTGGCCCTTGTAGCAGCTGGCGAAGCCTGCGTCCGGCGGCGCAGCCGTCGTGAAATCAGACATTGCGGTCTTTCAGGTAAACCACGTTTTCCTGATTTACGACGGCTGCGCCGCCGGACGCAGGCTTCGCCAGCTGCTACATAAAGCCTTGACCGAGTTATCCAGGAGGACTCATGCGCACGATTCTTTTCAGCAGCCAGACCTACGACCGCGACAGTTTTCTGAGCGCCGACCTGCCCGCCGGTATCGAGCTGCACTTTCAGTCCGCGCGGCTGAGCCTCGATACCGTGGCGCTGGCGCAATCTCACGAGGTGGTCTGCGCCTTTATCAATGACGACCTCAGCGCCCCGGTGCTGGAACGTCTGGCGGCTGGGGGCACACGCCTGATCGCCCTGCGCTCGGCCGGTTACAACCACGTTGATCTGGCGGCGGCGAAATTGCTGGGATTGTCGATCGTGCGCGTCCCGGCCTACTCGCCACACGCCGTGGCTGAACATGCGGTGGCGCTGATCCTGGCACTCAACCGCCGCTTGCACCGTGCCTATAACCGCACCCGCGAAGGCGACTTCAGCCTGCACGGGCTGACCGGCTTCGACTTGGTGGGCAAGACCGTCGGCGTGGTCGGCACCGGGCAGATCGGCGCAACGTTCGCCAAGATCATGAACGGCTTCGGCTGCCAGCTACTGGCCTACGATCCATTCCCCAACCCGCAAGTCGAAGCCCTTGGCGCCCGCTACTTGAGCCTGCCGGAACTGCTCGCCGAGTCGCAGATCATCAGCCTGCATTGCCCGCTCAACGAGCAGAGCAAACACCTGATCAACCGCAATTCACTGGTGCACATGCAACCCGGCGCGATGTTGATCAACACCGGGCGTGGCGGTCTGGTGGACACGCCGGCGCTGATCGACGCATTAAAGGACGGCCAATTGGGCTATCTGGGGCTCGATGTGTACGAAGAAGAGGCACAGCTGTTTTTCGAAGACCGGTCCGACCTGCCGCTGCAAGACGATGTGCTGGCGCGGCTGCTGACGTTCCCGAATGTGATCATCACCGCGCACCAGGCCTTCCTGACCCGCGAAGCGCTGGGCGCGATTGCCGCGACGACCTTGCAAAACATCGTGGCCTGGGCCGCCGGTACGCCGCAGAATCAGGTCGAGGGCTGATTGACTCAGGCTTTGGAAGGTCGTTTGAACCTGATCGAAGGTCATCCACCCGCGCCATGCTGCACGCAGGCCCGTGATAGCATACCGCGCATATTTGGAGGACCCATGGTCGAACACGATTTCCGCTACACCCTGATGAACCCGCAACACACCCTCACCGAATGCCGCGCCCTTGTGCCGGGGCGTTATCAAGTCACCGGCAACGGCGGCTCGATCCGGATTGGCGACGTGCTGGTAGTGACCCTTAAAGGCAGCAAGGACTTGTCCATGCGCCTGACCGTCGAAACGGTTCGCCACTTGATCAACCCGCCAGGCCAATGGGTCGCAGTGAGCAGTGGCCCGGTGTTCGGCGAACTGGCGATCCACACCTGGGAAGTCAATTGCGACAGCTGTGCCAAAGCGCTGAGCTTTGAGTTCGCGGTCGACGCCAAGCTCGGCAACAAGGCTGAAAAGCCCGCTGCCACGGCGCGGATTACCGAGTTGGGCTGGACCTCGGTTGGCGAGAAACACCTGTGCCCGAAATGCCAGGAGCCTGCGTGATGAAACGCCTCGCTCTGGCCGCCATGGTCGGTGCCAGCCTGCTGGGCTGCGCCGCCGAGCCGGTGCAACTCGAAAAAAATCGTAGCTACATTCTGGAATGGATCGGCGAAAATCCATTGATGGACTACAGCCACTTGACCATCACCCTCGGTGAAGACGGTCGGGCCTATGGCAATGGCGGCTGCAACCATTGGTTCGCGCCGTATACCCTGGAAGGCGACAAGTTGAGCTTCGGCAAGATCGGCAGCACCCGCAAGCTCTGTGCGCCAGCGCTCATGGAGCAGGAAAAGCGCTTCTTGCAGGCGCTGGAAGGCGTACAGCGCTGGGACGTTTCACCGATCGAGCAGATGCGCTTCTGGCCGGCGCAAGGCAAGCCATTGCGATGGTGGCTTGAAGAGGGTTGATCCTTCTACCCGATCGTTCCCCACGCTCTGCGTGGGAATGCATCAAGTGACGCTCTGCGTCACAGGGACGCGGAGCGTCCCTGGCGGCGTTCCCACGCAGAGCGTGGGAACGATCATAACGGTCATCTCAGTTGACTGCCTGCAACGCCTCAAGCTTCGCCATCACCCCCGCCGCCGTCTGCTCGCCCATCAGTTGTTCGCGAACCTTGCCCTTGTTATCGATGATGTACGTCACCGGCAGGGCCTCATTGCGCGGCAGTTCAAAAAGATCGGCCGGGTCTGAAGCCAGTACCGTGAACTTGATCCCCAGTTTTTCACTGGCGCTTTTCAGTTCTTCACCCTGCACATTGTCGAAGTTGACCCCGAACACGCCAATCTTCTTGTCTTTCAATTGATCAGCCAACGCATTCAACTGCGGAATCTCGGTCCGGCATGGGCCACACCATTCGGCCCAGTAATTGAGCACCACCCATTGTTTGTCCAGCCGTTCGGACGCAACTTTCTGGCCGTTCTGGTCGACGCCATAGTCATTGCCGCAGCCCCCCAGCATCAACGCCCCGAAAATCGCCAATGCCGCTGCCAGTCGCCTTGTCATGTCGTGTTCCTTGTTCAAAATTGAATGCGCCTGCGACCCATCGCCTCGCAAGGTTCAGGATTACGCGCTGCACAGTTAGAATAGCTGCCACTTTACGCAAGAAGCGACCCGCCCATGACCGATCTGACGCTTTATCACAACCCGCGCTGCTCGAAATCCCGCGGTGCGCTAGAACTGCTCGAAGCCCGCGGCCTGGCCCCGACTGTCGTGCGCTACCTCGAAACCCCGCTGGACGCCGTGCAAATCCAGAGCTTGCTGACCAAGCTTGGCCTCAGCGCCCGGCAACTGCTGCGCACTGGCGAGGACGAATACAAAACCCTCAACCTGGCCGACAGCAGCCTGAGCGAAGCGCAATTGATCGCGGCCATCGCTGCTCACCCGAAACTCATGGAGCGACCGATTCTCGAAGTCGGCGACAAAGCCGTCATCGGCCGTCCACCAGAGAACGTTCTGGAGTTGCTGCCGTGAGCGCACCGTACATTCTGGTTCTGTATTACAGCCGCAGTGGCTCGACCAATGAAATGGCCCGACAGATTGCCCGTGGCGTCGAGCAGTCCGGGATGGAAGCGCGCCTGCGCACCGTGCCGGCGATCTCCACCGAATGTGAAGCCGTGGCGCCTGACATTCCGGACGCCGGCGCGCTGTACGCCAGCCTCGATGACCTGAAGAACTGCGCGGGCCTGGCCTTGGGCAGCCCGACCCGATTCGGCAACATGGCGGCGCCGCTCAAATACTTTCTGGACGGCACCAGCAACCTCTGGCTGACCGGCGCGCTGGTGGGCAAGCCGGCCGGCGTGTTCACCTCCACCGCGAGCCTGCACGGCGGTCAGGAAACCACGCTGCTGTCGATGATGCTGCCGCTGCTGCACCACGGCATGCTGATCACCGGTCTGCCTTACAGCGAATCCGCCTTGCTGGAAACCCGTGGCGGCGGCACGCCGTATGGCGCCAGCCATCACGCCGGGGCCGATGGCAAAAGCGGCTTGAATGAACATGAAGTGGCGCTGTGTCGGGCCTTGGGCCTGCGGTTGGCGAAGACTGCGCAAAAGCTGGGGAACTGACGTGGCCAAGAAGCCGAAGATTCTGCCCTCCATTGAATGGCTCGAACCACGGGTGCGGGCGATGCGCGTCGTCAGCCTGCTGTGCTTTTTCGGTCTGGTTGGGCTGTTGTGCGCCTACTACCTGGTGTTTGCCGACCTGCATGGCGCGCGGCCGTGGGTGATTTTGCTGATCGAACTGGTGCCGCTGCTGTTGCTCGCACCGGGGATGATTATCGGCAGCGCCCGTGGGCATTCGTGGATGTGTTTTGTGGTGAACCTGTATTTCATCAAGGGCGCACTGGCGGCGTATGACCCGAACCGGCAGCTGTTTGGGTTGCTGGAGATGGGCGCGAGCCTGGCGGTATTCTGCTCGGCGCTGTTGTATGTGCGGTGGCGGTTTCAACTCAATCGCAAGCTCGCCGGTGAAGGCGAGATTTCCGTCGCCTGACAGACCGCATCGCTGGCAAGCCAGCTCCTACAGGGGATGTGTGGACGACACAAATCCCCTGTAGGAGCTGGCTTGCCAGCGATGCGGGCGACTCGGTCTCAATGATTCACTGTGTAAGCCAACATCATAGAAATCTGGCTCATCGGCCGCCCGCCACTCTGTTCATGCCACTGGTTGAACACATCCTGCACCAAGGCAAGATCCCGCAAACTGCTCGGCACCTTGTCGACGATCTTCTGTGCATTCAACGCCGCGACCACATCGTAGCTCGGCACAAAGGTGTCCTTGCCGACCATGCGCAAGAAACGTGGCGCCGACAACCCGCCCAATTGATGGCCGCGCTTTTTCAGGTATGTCCACAACCCGACGATATCCGTTACCGGCCAATCAGCGATCAACGCGCCAAAGCTGCCGTGCTCATGCGCCACGTCCAGAATGAACTGTGCATTACGCGGCACGCTCTTGAGCTTGCCCAGGTGACGGATGATTCGCGCGTCCTGCATCAGTCGCTCAAGGTGTTCGGCGCTCATCAGCACGACTTTTTCAGGGTCGAATTTGAAGAACACTTCTTCGAAGGCCGGCCACTTGGCATCCACCAGGCTGTGCTTGAGCCCGGCACGGAACACGCGCAGCGCCATGGTCGAGAGGTAGCGGTCGTCGCTGATCTTGCGCAATTGCGCCGGGGTTTTCGGAACGGGCAGATGGGCTTCCAGTTCAGCTGCTGAACCAAAGCGGTTCAGACAGTATTCGTTCAGCCACTTGTAATCGCGCATGCCCTCTCCTGATGAGTAAATGAATAGACCACTGTGGGAGCCAGCCTGCTGGCGATAGCGACGGGTCAGTCAACAATGATGTGTCTGACCCACCGCCATCGCCAGCAGGCTGGCTCCCACAGTGATTGTGTTTAGAGGTTGACCACGTTAACGAAGCGCGAAGCCGCCGTTTCGTCGATTTTCAGGCTGGTGAAGTCAAACAGGTTGCGATCTGCCAGTTGCGACGGGATCACGTTCTGCAAGCTGCGGAAAATGCTTTCGGTACGGCCCGGGGTCTTGCGCTCCCAGTCTTGCAGCATGTCCTTGACCACCTGACGTTGCAGGTTTTCCTGAGAACCGCAGAGGTTGCACGGGATGATCGGGAATTGCTTGAAGTCCGAGTAAGCCTGAATGTCTTTTTCGTTGCAGTAGGCCAGCGGACGGATGACGACGTTGCGGCCATCGTCGGCGCGCAATTTTGGCGGCATGGCCTTGAGCGAGCCGTTGAAGAACATGTTCAGGAAGAACGTCTCGACGATGTCGTCACGGTGATGACCGAGGGCCATTTTGGTCGCACCGATTTCATCGGCAAAGGTGTACAGCGTGCCGCGACGCAGACGCGAGCATAGCGAGCAGGTGGTCTTTCCCTCAGGAATAAGTTCTTTGACCACCGAGTAGGTGTCTTTCTCGACGATGTGGTACTCGATGCCCAGCTCTTTGAGATAGGCCGGTAGCACATGCTCCGGGAAACCTGGCTGCTTCTGGTCCATGTTCACGGCCACGATCTCGAACTTGATCGGTGCGACCTTCTGCAAGTGCATCAGCACGTCGAGCATGGTGTAACTGTCCTTGCCACCGGACAGGCAGACCATGACCTTGTCGCCGTCTTCAATCATGTTGAAATCGGCAACCGCCTCACCGGCCTGACGGCGAAGGCGCTTTTGCAGTTTGTTCTGGTTGACCGTAAGAGTGCCCATGTCGCGAAATCCGTGAGGTGTGACGAAAGGCCGGCATTTTACGCAAAAACCCGCCTTCGGCGAAGTACCCACCATCCCCTGTGGGAGCGAGCCTGCTCGCGATTGCGCAGTGTCAGTC
>NZ_JBFUIH010000067.1:0-50717 GCF_056401975.1 Pseudomonas sp. P4_C8
CGCTCCAGCCCCTGCTAGAAAACATTGACCCCAGGTCAGACCGTCGCGGATTGATGCCTGCGCTCCTACCGGCCTTCGAGGCCTGAATGTAATCGGCATACCGTGAGCTCAACCAATGTTGGCCAGAAGCCAAAGATGGCTTCCTCGAATAGGCCTTATACATAGATGCAACCGGGTAGCAGTGTTTGAAAAGCAGGTAGACAGTGGGGGCGAGTCCATACATAGGAGCGAGCTTGCTCGCGAAGGCGGAGTGTCAGTCGATATGGATGTTGGCTGCTACATCGCTATCGCGAGCAGGCTCACTCCTACAGGGTCAGGTGTCTATTTTCCGAAGAGTCGGCACACCTGATCCACGTCTGCGCCGCCGTCCTGTTCAAGCGCGAGGAAATACTTCAGCTGCCATTGCTGCGTCTTGATCGCCTGTTTTGCGACAGGTCTGGCCCACGGCGGATAGACGCGAATTGCGCGCTTGCCACCGTCACCGTCAATCGACATGACCCCTTTGGCGGCCAGTATTTTTTGATCAAAAACAAACTGTCCGCGGTGCGTGTCATCAGCAACGCTCACCACCACAAAGGCGACGCCATCGCCGGTGTCGAACGGGGCAATCTCGCTGGTCGACGTCGGCCGCTTCCATAGCGTAACGAACTGGCCAATCTTGGTCGGCGTGGTCTTCGCCACACGGAAGACCACTTCCTGGTCATCGAGGCCAAGACGGCAGGCTTCGTACTCGGCACTCTCCGGCTCGCGTTGAGCCTCCTGCGTCAATGTCAGGCCTGCTGGTTTGTACACCTGCTCGATGGCGGTGAGCAGTTCGTGTGGAAGGTTATCGTTGTGCTTGAGGAATGGCGCTGATCGGATCATAAGTTATTAAGTACCCACTTTTGGACTGCCGCTGTGTCATTTATATCGCCATCAAAAACAAATGACGGATCATAACTTTGATTATTCCCCCGCGCTCGCCCCCGCCATACTTTTAACGGTATCCAGAACTGTGCACCACTCGGCAGCACTTGAGAGCCTATATCAATATAATCTGTATCRCCGCTCGTTGACGCCCCTAAATGGACAACCCCCGGAATGGAAAGTACGACGTCCACAAAGTCTAGACAGGCACTCGCGCAAAATGAGTCAGTCACCAGTGCAAGCTTACCTTTAAAACCTCGGGCATTGAATCCTCTCGAACCCTCTTGATCGACAGAGGAAGTGCTCGGTTGTCGCAACCAGTCTTTTTTCTCCTGAAGCGCTAGTTCCATCGACCTGGTTAAACTAAAAACAAAATTATAAGCTTCACTATTGCCTCCGTAGTCACGCCCCATGGTAGTGAGAGCATTATTGAGCGTTGTGAGTGCAAAAGGAGAAACCCGCCACATTGCATACGCAGATGACTCATCCAGGCTTTTTACCATTTGCGAGCCTAGCAAAGCAGAAAGTATTTCAGTACCAACTAAACTGTTACCGCCGCGATTGCCTCGTGTATCAAGCACAACCAGTTTGGCATCATCAATACTCTTGATGACGTCGAGCATTTTATCGAGGGAAGCGTTCTCGGCTGCTGACGGCATAAAGTTTGATACATGTATCCAATATCTCCCGCCCCCTAAATTCTGGAGCGATTGGAGTGGTTGAGGCTGGCGCAAAAAAGCGTCCAATTGCCCGCGATCTTCTTGCCACAATAAATTAAAATTTTGTCTTACTCCATTAGGCAGAACAACCAGACAGCTTTTGGATAAGACCCTCGCCAGCACGGGATAGTTGGCATCATCGACAGTTAGCTGCTTAGCCAAATGCAACCAAGTCGATTTCAGATCAAGGCGACGATCAACATAAGGAGATATTTCACTCTGGAGTATCTCGCGAACTGACTTGTTATCACACGATATAACCTTGGAACCAATCGGCGGCAACGGTACAGACCAATTTTTAGCGAGCTGTTTTACAACGAAATTCTGCCCCTGCATCTCCAAAATGAAACCCGCCCAAGAAGAGTTTCCTTGATCGGGTTGATTCAGCCCTACGTGTCCATCCTTGAAGCCCGCAATGTAAAAATTCAGCACGGCTTGAGAGTCTTTCCTTGAGTTGACGCGTTCAGACAGCTGACTTGCTTCCAAATAACCCCGTTCAACCCAATCTGTAAAAACCTCATTATTACTATCAATAGCGCCTGGATGAGAAGTCACTATCCGTTGCCGCATGACAGAAAGATCATTGATAGTTAGATTCTTCCAATCTTTTGTAGGTGGTGGCTCTTCGGCTTCAACGTCCGGCCCCGTCAAGCCAGCACACAGGCAGACAGCCAACGCTATTTTTTTGTACGCAGTTTTCATGCAGGCATTCCCTTAGTTCACTTCTCCATGGCTGACCAGCTGAACCTCTGCCTGCTGGCCCATCCGCTGCAACTGCGGCAGCACCTACACGAATTTGGCTGCGCGCCTGATCCCCAAACGACTGATCCACACCGCCATCAAAATCACCGACCCACCGAGGAACAACCGCCCCAATTCCTCATGCTGATTCCAGATCAGCAGATTGATCAGCAACCCCACGGGCACATGCAGGTTGTTCATCACCGCCAGCGTTCCGCCGTTGACCATGCAGGCGCCTTTGTTCCACCAGTACAACCCCAATGCAGTCGAGACCAGGCCGAGGAATACCAGCACGCCCCATTGCAGTGGCGCTTCGGGCAGGAAGTTCTGTTTGCCGAACAGCAGAAACGCCGGCAAGGCCACCGCCAATGCACCTAAATAGAAGTAACCGAATCGGCGGTAGTGCGGCAGATCGCTCGGATGGCGCGCCACCAGATGTTTATAAAGCACTTGCCCGGCGGCGTAGGTGAAGTTGGCCAGTTGCAGCAGCAGGAAACCCATGAAGAAATCCGGGTTGATCCGGTCGTAGCGAATCACCGCCGCCCCCATCACCGCCACCAGCGCAGCAATCAATGCCCACGGATTGAAACGCCGGTTCAGCGCATCTTCGATCAGGGTCACATGCAACGGCGTGAGGATGGTGAACAACAACACTTCCGGCACTGTCAGCACGCGGAAGCTGAGGTACAGGCAAACGTACGTCACGCCGAACTGCAACGCGCCGATCAACAGCATGCCGCGCATGAATGCCGGCTCCACCGAACGCCAACGCGTCAGCGGAATGAACACCAGCCCCGCCAGCACCACGCGCACCAGGACCGCGAAATAACTGTCGACGTGACCGGCCAGGTATTCGCCGATCAAACTGAAGGAAAACGCCTGGATCAGCGTGACAAAAAGTAGATAGCCCATGCTCGCCTCGTTTTGAATGGCGGCGACGATAGCGGGTTTTACCGATCACTGCGAATCGTCAGGCGACACACAACCCTGTAGGAGCTGAGCTTGCTCGCGATAGCGGTGTACCAGCCCTCATCGCGAGCAAGCTCAGCTCCTACAGGGTTATGTGCGCGCCCATCAAATCGTGGGCGAAAAAAAGCCCGATCTCGCTAAAGCGTTCAATCGGGCAACAGCACTCAGGAGCAATAAGTGCAAAGGGAGGTTCGATGCGCGTAAAGCCTTGAAGGGGTTGCGCCAGGTCACTTGAACATCAAGGGATTATCTGGCGATTAAAGCCTCATGCCACCTGGGAAAGCTTGGCGTTGGCCTGGTTCAGGCCCTTCTCGTGGAAGTCGCCGCCCAGGTTCATGCCTTCGGCGTGAATAAAGGTCACATCATGGATACCGATGAAAGCCATGACCTGACGCAAGTACGGTTCCTGGTGATCCGCGGTGCTGCCGGCGTAGATCCCGCCGCGAGCGGTCAACACGTAGGCACGTTTGCCGCTGAGCAGACCTTGCGGGCCGGTGTCGGTGTATTTGAAGGTCACGCCCGCACGCAGCACATGGTCGAGCCAGGCTTTAAGCGTGCTGGGGATGGCGAAGTTGTACATCGGGGCAGCCATGACCAGCACGTCGGCGGCCAGCAGCTCATCGGTCAACTGGTTGGAGCGCTCCAGCGAAGCCTGTTCGAGGTCACTGCGTTGCTCGGCAGGTTTCATCCAGCCGCCCAGCAGATTGATATCCAGGTGCGGCACCGGCTTGACGGCCAGGTCACGCACGGTGATCTGGTCGGCCGGATGAGCCGTTTTCCACTGGCTGATGAAGGTCTGGGTCAGTTGACGGGAAACCGAGTCTTGCTGACGGGCGCTGCTTTCGATGATCAGAACGCGTGACATGGGATGTAGGCTCCATCTGAGAATGCTGTAAGGCGATGGAGTGAAGATTAAACAGAGTCATATCGATGAAAAAGCGCAAAAAACTGCTATAACCCATCAATTAATTCGTTTATAAGCTGAGCATACCCCTGTAGGAGCTGAGCTTGCTCGCGATAGCGGTGTGTCAGCCGACATCAAATTAAATGACACACCGCTATCGCGAGCAAGCTCAGCTCCTACAAGGGATTGAAGTCATTTAGGTGTGCAGGTCAGCTCAATGCGCAGCTTGATAATGCTACGGGTGAACTTGGCGGTGGCGTCTTTGTGTTTTCCCGCCGGCACATCGATCTTGCGAGTACGCGGTGCTTCCGGGCCATTGCTGAAAACCGCTTTGCAGCTCGCATCAACGTCGCCGTAGTTAGCCACCCGGATGGAGCCCATGTCGTTATCCGTGTCGTAGGTGGTGTAGTCGATCTTCATGCCGTTGAGGTTTTTCTGCACATCAATCGGATAAGCAAACGCCGTCAGCGGCAGCATCGCCAGCAGCACACAACAAAGCTTTTTCATTCAGCAGTCTCCATAAAGGGCTGCCAGCTTAGGACAAGAGGAGCCATTCATGAAAGCGCCCCGCGTGACCCTTGATCAATGGCGAACGTTGCAGGCCGTGGTCGACCACGGTGGTTTCGCCCAGGCCGCCGAAGCGCTGCACCGCTCGCAATCGTCGGTGAGCTACACCGTGGCACGCATGCAGGACCAACTCGGTGTGCCGCTGTTGCGCATCGACGGGCGCAAAGCCGTATTGACCGAAGCCGGTGGCGTGTTGCTGCGTCGCTCGCGGCAACTAGTGAAACAGGCCAGTCAGCTGGAAGACCTGGCCCATCACATGGAACAAGGTTGGGAAGCCGAAGTGCGGCTTGTGGTCGACGCGGCGTACCCGAGCGCTCGCCTCGTCCGCGCCTTGACCGCGTTCATGCCACAAAGTCGCGGCTGCCGGGTTCGTCTGCGCGAGGAGGTGCTGTCGGGCGTAGAGGAAGTCCTGCTCGAAGGCGTAGCCGATCTGGCGATCACTGGTTTCAGCATCCCGGGTTACCTGGGGGCGGAGTTGAGCGATGTCGAATTCGTCGCAGTGGCCCACCCCGAACATGCGCTGCACCGCCTCAACCGAGAATTGAACTTCCAGGACCTGGAAAGCCAGATGCAAGTGGTGATCCGCGACTCCGGGCGGCAGCAGCCGCGCGATGTCGGCTGGCTCGGTGCCGAACAGCGCTGGACCGTCGGCAGCCTGGCCACCGCCGCAACGTTTGTCAGCAGCGGACTGGGGTTCGCCTGGCTGCCCAGGCACATGATTGAACGGGAACTCAAAGAAGGCACGCTCAAGCTGCTACCGTTGGATCAGGGCGGCAGTCGTAACCCGAGCTTTTATCTGTACTCGAACAAGGACAAACCCCTGGGACCGGCGACGCAGATTCTCATTGAACTACTGCGCACCTTCGACACCGCACCGCTGGACGCGCCTTTCGCCGCCCCTGAACAAGCCTGACAAGGAGTGAATGCATGGCCTATTTCGAACACGAAGGTTGCAATCTGCACTACGAGGAATACGGCCATGGCACGCCGTTGCTACTGATCCACGGCTTAGGGTCCAGCACGCTGGACTGGGAAATGCAGATCCCGGCACTGTCCGCACGCTACCGGGTGATCGTCCCGGATGTACGCGGCCACGGTCGTTCCGATAAACCCCGCGAGCGCTACAGCATCGCCGGCTTCAGCGCCGACGTGGTCGCGCTGATCGAGCATCTGAACCTCGGCCCGGTGCACTACGTGGGGCTGTCGATGGGCGGCATGATCGGTTTTCAACTGGCCGTGGATCAACCGCAATTGCTCAAGAGCCTGACCATCGTCAACAGTGCGCCAGAGGTCAAACTGCGCAGTCGAGACGATTACTGGCAGTGGTTCAAACGCTGGAGCCTGATGCGCGCCCTCAGCCTCGGCACCATCGGCAAGGCCCTCGGCGGCAAGTTGTTCCCGAAACCGGAACAGGCGGATCTGCGACGAAAGATGGCTGAACGCTGGGCAAAAAACGACAAACATGCTTATCTCGCCAGCTTCGATGCCATCGTTGGTTGGGGTGTTCAGGAACGACTTTCGAAGGTCACCTGCCCAACCCTCATCGTCAGCGCCGACCGTGATTACACGCCGGTCGCGCTGAAGGAATCCTATGTAAAACTACTGCCCGATGCACGGCTGGTAGTGATTGCCGATTCGCGCCACGCCACCCCGCTGGACCAGCCCGAACACTTCAACCACACACTGCTCGAGTTTCTCACCGCAGTCGACACCACCTCACTCAGGATCACTGACCCATGCTAAAGAAAATCGCCCTCGTCGCCGGCTCCGTACTGTTTGCTGCCAACCTGATGGCTGCAACGCCCGCCAAGGCGCCGCACGTTCTGCTGGAAACTACCAACGGCCAGATCGAAATCGAACTGGACCCGGTCAAGGCGCCGATCAGTACCAAGAACTTCCTTGATTACGTGAACAGCGGCTTCTACAACAACACGATTTTCCACCGTGTGATTCCTGGGTTCATGGTCCAGGGCGGCGGCTTCACCCAACAAATGGAACAAAAGGTGACCAAGGACGCGATCAAGAACGAACACAAGAATGGCCTGGTTAACGTTCGTGGCACCTTGTCCATGGCACGCACCTCGGCGCCTGATTCGGCCACCAGCCAGTTCTTTATCAACGTCAAGGACAACGATTTCCTCGACAACGGTGATGGTTATGCCGTGTTCGGTAAAGTCGTGAAAGGGATGGACGTGGTGGACGTCATCGTCAACTCGCCAACCACTACCCGTGGCGGCATGAAGGACGTGCCCGCCGATCCAGTGTTCATCAAGTCAGCCAAAGTCATCGACTAAGCTTCACAGGAAGTCTTGAGCGGCTGCCGGCCACCGGCGCCGCTCACATTGTTCAAAGGAGAGCCCGTGCGCGGGCGGAGAACTGATGCTTTATCGCCGTTTTGAAAAACTGATCGACGTATTCCGCGATGCACCGACGGCAGCCCCTCCGGATCGGGTTTTCCCTTTCTATACCTATTACCTGAAGCAGGTCTGGCCGAGTTTCGCCGCCCTGCTGATCGTCGGCCTGTTTGGCGCGCTGATCGAAGTGGCGCTGTTCAGCTACCTGAGCCGCATCATCGACCTCGCCCAGGGCACGCCCAACGTCAATTTCTTCAAGGAACACGGCATCGAACTGGCCTGGATGGCGGTGGTGGCGCTGATCCTGCGTCCGGTGTTCGTCGGCCTGCATGACCTGCTGGTGCACCAGACCCTGAGCCCCAGCATGACCAGCATGATTCGCTGGCAGAACCACAGTTACGTGCTCAAACAGAGCCTCAATTTCTTCCAGAACGACTTCGCCGGGCGCATCGCCCAGCGCATCATGCAGACCGGCAACTCGTTGCGCGATTCGGCGGTGCAAGCAGTGGACGCGCTATGGCACGTGCTGATCTACGCGATCAGTTCGCTGGTGTTGTTTGCCGAAGCCGACTGGCGCCTGATGATCCCGCTGCTGAGCTGGATCGCAGCCTACATGGGTGCGCTCTATTACTTCGTGCCACGGGTCAAAGAGCGTTCGGTGGTGTCTTCCGATGCGCGTTCCAAACTGATGGGGCGGATCGTCGATGGCTACACCAACATCACCACGCTGAAACTGTTCGCCCACACCAATTTCGAACAGCAGTACGCCAAGGAAGCCATCGAAGAACAGACGGTCAAGGCGCAACTGGCCGGCCGTGTGGTCACCAGCATGGACGTGGTCATCACCAGCATGAACGGCTTGCTGATCGTCACCACCACTGGCCTGGCCCTGTGGCTGTGGACGCAGTCGCTGATCACCGTGGGTGCAATTGCCCTGGCCACGGGCCTGGTGATTCGCATCGTCAACATGTCCGGCTGGATCATGTGGGTGGTGACCGGCATCTTCGAAAACATCGGCATGGTTCAGGACGGCTTGCAGACCATCTCTCAACCGGTCAGCGTGATGGATCGAGACGAGGCCAAACCATTGGCCGTCGCCCGTGGCGAGGTGCGTTTCGAGCACGTGGATTTCCACTACGGCAAGAAGAGCGGGATCATCGGCGACCTCAATCTCAACATCAAAGCGGGTGAAAAGATCGGCTTGATTGGACCGTCCGGCGCCGGTAAATCAACCTTGGTCAACCTGCTGTTGCGCCTGTATGACGTAGAGGGAGGACGAATCCTCATCGACGGCCAGAACATCGCTGAAGTCGGCCAGGAGAGCCTGCGAGAACGTATCGGCATGATCACTCAGGACACGTCGCTGCTGCACCGCTCGATCCGCGACAATTTGCTGTACGGCAAACCCGACGCCACCGATGCCGAACTCTGGGAAGCGGTGCACAAGGCTCGCGCCGACGAGTTCATCCCGTTGCTCTCGGATGCCGAAGGTCGCACTGGTTTTGATGCGCATGTGGGTGAGCGTGGGGTGAAACTGTCTGGCGGTCAGCGTCAGCGGATAGCGATTGCCCGCGTGCTGCTCAAGGATGCGCCGATCCTGATCATGGACGAGGCCACATCGGCCCTCGATTCGGAAGTGGAAGCGGCAATCCAGGAAAGTCTGGAAACCCTGATGCAGGGCAAAACCGTGATCGCCATCGCCCACCGTCTCTCGACCATTGCCCGGATGGACCGCTTGGTGGTGCTGGAAAACGGCAAGATCGCCGAAACCGGAACACACGCAGAACTGCTGGCCCATGGCGGGTTGTATTCACGGTTGTGGCAGCACCAGACCGGGGGCTTTGTCGGAATCGATTAATTCGCGATCCCCCTATCCCCTGTGGGAGCGAGCCTGCTCGCGATAGCGGTGGGTCAGTCAACAGGGATGTTGAATGTGCCGGCCCCTTCGCTGGCAAGCCAGCTCCTACAGGGGACCGTCTTCATGCAAAAAACCGCCGCAGCCTATCAACCACGGGCTCTGGCGGTTTTTTATGGCACTGGAATTCTGAAAAAACCCTGCTGTACTCAGCCAAGGTTCTGGTGATGGTTCTGCAGTCCATCTGCTGGATGCGATAGGCAGTAAAACCTCGAAAGGGCACGCTCTATGTCTCTATTCAAACGTTCAGCGACAGAGTTGGTAGGTACGTTCTGGCTGGTGTTGGGGGGGTGTGGCAGTGCGGTGCTGGCCGCCGCCTTCCCGGATGTAGGAATCGGTTTACTGGGGGTGGCCCTGGCGTTTGGGTTGACGGTGCTGACCATGGCGTTTGCTATCGGCCATATCTCCGGTTGCCACCTCAACCCGGCAGTGTCGCTGGGGCTGGTGGTCGGCGGACGGTTCCCGGCCAAGGAGCTGCCGGCTTACATCATTGCTCAGGTGATTGGCGGGGTGATTGCAGCGGCTTTGCTGTACTTCATTGCCAGCGGCAAACCCGGTTTCGACCTGGCCGGCGGCCTGGCATCCAACGGCTATGGCGAACACTCCCCCGGCGGCTATTCCATGGTGGCAGGGTTTGTCTGTGAACTGGTGATGACGGCGATGTTCATCCTGATCATCCTCGGCGCCACCGACAAGCGCGCCCCGGCAGGACTTGCGCCCATCGCCATCGGCCTGGGGCTGACCCTGATCCACCTGATCTCGATCCCGGTCACCAATACCTCGGTCAACCCGGCGCGCAGCACCGGCCCGGCACTGATTGTCGGTGGCTGGGCCATTCAACAGCTGTGGATGTTCTGGGTCGCACCGCTGCTGGGCGCGGTGATCGGCGGCATAACCTATCGCTGGCTGGGCAAAGAAGGTACCTAAAGCCTCGGACGAGGATCAGTCTTGCCGGTAGGGCAAGGCGGTCCTCGCCTCTTCTGCATACGCCAGCACCCCAACGCGCTCTTGTTGCAGGAAGTCTTTGACCGCCGCTTTCAGACCCGCGTGACGCAGGTAATGCCAGGAATGCGTGATCACCGGTTCAAACCCGCGAATCAATTTGTGCTCGCCTTGGGCACCGGCGTCAAAACGTTGAAAGCCATTGGCAATCGCATAATCCATGCCCTGATAGAAACAGGTTTCAAAGTGCAGTCGATCAAACTCCGCCAGACAGCCCCAGTAGCGACCGTAAAAACTGTCACCCCCCACCAGACTGAAGGCCATGGCCACCGGCCGTGAGCCTTGTTTGGCCAGCACCACACGAATCGATTCCGGCATGCGTTCGGCCAACAGGCTGAAAAACTCGCGCGTCAAATAAGGCCTTTGCCGCCGCACCGCGTAGGTATTGGCGTAGCACGCGTAGACAAAATCCCACTGCACCTGATCCAGCTGCCGACCTTCAAGCCATTCGAAATCAATGCCCTGCCCCGCGACTTGCTCACGCTCTTTGCGCATCTGCTTGCGTTTACGTGAACTCAGGACGTCGAGGAAGTCCTGAAAATCCCGATAGCCGCGATTCTGCCAGTGATACTGACAGCCAATTCGCTGCAACCAGCCGGGCTGTTCGGCCAGTGCCGCGTCGGTGAACGGGTCGGTGAAGTTGATGTGCGCGCTGGAAAGCTCCTCGATCTCAAGGTAGCCCGGCAGGCTTTTGAGTAGCTCGAAACCGTCCTCGACGCTGGACGCCAGCAAGCGCGGGCCGCTGACGGGACTGAAGGGCACGGCGGTCAATAATTTGGGGTAATAGTCGATGCCGGCCCGCGCACAGGCATCCGCCCAGGCATGATCGAACACGTACTCGCCATAGGAATGCCACTTGCGGTAACTGGGCAGTGCGGCGATCAGTCGATCACCCTCGACGTGCAACAGATGCTCGGGTTGCCAGCCGGAATGCGGACCGACACTGCCGCTGTCTTCAAGGGCACTGAGAAAGGCATGGCGCAGAAATGGCTGACGCTCAGGTACGAGCGCATCCCAGGTATACGGTGCTATTGCCGAAAGTTTTTCTAAACGTTGCAGCGGCATCAACTTCCTCTCCACTTCTTGCGTAAAAGCTTCGCGAGTATCGCTTAACGAAACCCAATCCACACGCACTCCACAGCCAATCCACACCCGCGCTTCGCCATCAGGCCTCTGAAGAGAGTGTCCAGACAGACTTTTTATCGTCATCTGGGCGCCATTACTTTGACGCTGATTTGTAATAATCAATCGCAATACTTGCGCATGTTTTTATAGCGCCTAGTTATATATGGCGATTGTTTACCGTCCATCAATGGTCGGTTGTGCCCTGGATGGCTCAGTCATCCACTCTCATCTTCGGAGATTGATATGCGTCTTGCTTCCACGAAAACTGCGGCCGGCCTGTTTGGCGGGCTAATGCTGGCCATGAGCGTTCCGGCCAGCGCCGCAGTCGACGCCAAACTGCTCGACATGCTCAAGGCCAACGGCTCGATTACTAACGCCCAATACAGCGAACTGCAAGCCGAGCTGACCAAGGAACAGAAGGACCAGCAAATCGCTCGACAGGCTCAGCAAGAGACCAACGAGCAAATCGCAGCGACGGCGAAGAAAACCACTGAACTGAGTACCTTCGACCAGAAACTCGCGTGGGCTGCCAAGACCCAATTCAAGGGCGACATGCGTTTCCGTCAGGAAACTATCCAGAACGATGACGCGCCTAACAACAAAGACAAGAACCGTCAGCGCATTCGTGCCCGCTTGGGTGCCTACAGCGAAATCAACCCGCAAGTCGACACCGGTATTCGTATTGCCACCGGCAACAACGACGACGCTCGTTCCACCAATCAGGACTTGGACAACTACTTTGACAAGAAGCAGATTTGGCTGGACCTGGGTTACATCGACTACCACCCCGACGCCATCAAGAACCTGCACCTCGTTGGCGGCAAGATGCCGCAGCAATGGGTGAGCATGGGCGACGTCATCTGGGATAGCGACGTCAACCCGGAAGGCCTGGCAGTGACTTACAAGTACCCGCTGAGCGGCAGCACCGAGCTGTTCGGTAGCGCCGGTCACTACACCCTCAAGGACAACGTCGACGGCGAAGGCGTGCAATTCAAAAACGATCTGCGTCTGTACGCAGGCCAATTGGGTGGGCGCTTCGCTATCACTGACAACCTGAAAATGACCCTGGGCGGCAGTCTCTACGCCTACGATAACGATGAAGACAGCGCTTGCCCTACCTCCGGCACCACCACTGCACCGTGTGCACTGGCCGTCAATGGCAACAGCCCGGGCGAAGAATTCAACCTGTACGAAGGTTTCGGTCAGCTGGACATTGGCGGTCTGCCAATGCCGTTGTCGCTATACGGTCAGTACGTCAATAACACCGAAGCCAGCAATGACCAGGACACTGCCTGGTTGGCCGGCGTCAAGACCAAGTTCTACGGCGTTGCAGTGGACTACAACTACCGTGATGTACAGAGTAACTCGGTGGTCGGCGCCTTCACCGACTCCGACTTCGCCTACGGTTACACCGGTTCGCGCGGCAGCAAGTTGAAAGTGAGCTACGAGCTGGACAAGAACTTCACCCTCGGCGCCACGTACTTCTTGGCTAACTCTGACCAAATCAACGCCAGCACCAACAAGAAAGATTCGGACATCAACACCCTGCAACTGGATGCTGAAGCGAAGTTCTGATTTACCCCGCTATATGACTCGGGCAAGGAAGCCGGTTGCTTTTACAGTCTGGCGTGGATGGATTGATCCCCATCATCCGTTCGATACATCCACGCAAGGCTGTTTCTTGATCCCCGCAATGAATCCCTCTGCTACGGAATGTCCTTGCGACGTTCGGCAGTGAGACGTTCGGCCAGCGCATCGGCGTCCGGCACCGTTTCTTCGGGCATGGCGCGCAATGTCGCCTGCATCAGCCGCATCTGACGAATGAAGCGCCGGCAATTAGGGCAGAACATCAGGTGATGACGCACCATCAGCCGCTCACGAAAACTCAACTGACCGTCAAGATAATCGCTGGAGCATGCCACTTGTTCCTTGCAGGTCAACATTCCCCGGTCTCCTCAAAATGTTCCACCGTCGCAAACACCTTCAACCGCGCCCTGTGCAGCAGCACGCGAACATTGGAGAGCGAGATTTCCAGAAGATTACAGATTTCTTCCAGCTCCAGCCCCTGACGCTCGCGCAATAACAACACGCTGCTTTGCAGTTCCGACAGACTGAGCAGCGTGCGTTCCAGGCATTCACGCAGCTCGTTTTCGGTCAGCAGCGCTTCCGGGGTGTCCTGGTGCCAGGCAAACGGCGCCACCAGCCAATGACCATCGCCCGGAGAGAAACGATCGTCATCGATGGTGCCGTGGGGCGACGGAAGGTCATCAAGCAAAACCTCGCGGCGGTTTTGCTTGTAGCGACCTTTGGCCGAGTTGGCGGTAATGGTCAGCAACCAGGTCTTGAGACTCGAACGCCCCTCGAATCCTTTGAGATTGCGCACGACCGACAACCAGGCGTCCTGCACCACTTCGTCGGCATGCCGGTTGCCGACAATCGCATAGGCCACCGCACGCATCGCACTCTGGTAAGTGCTGACCAATTCCTTATAAGCCTTCTGCTCGCCCGCCAACAGACGGTCGAGCAATCGGGTGTCGTCAGCGACAGCCATGTATACCTCTCATCCGTGAGCTCAACGCTTGCGCAGAATCACGCTACCAATCGAATAACCGGCGCCAAACGAACTGAGCACGGCCAGCGAACCGGCGGCCAGATCATCCTGATTCTTGTGAAACGCAATCACCGAACCTGCGGAGCTGGTGTTGGCGTAGGTGTCGAGAATCACCGGTGCTTCTTCTTCGGTGGCCTCGCGACCCAGCAGTTTCTTGACGATCAGGTGGTTCATGCTGAGGTTGGCCTGGTGCAGCCAGAAGCGCTTCACGTCGCTGATGTTCAGCGCATTCTCTTCCAGGTGCGTCGCGATCAGTTCGGCAACCATCGGGCACACGTCGCGGAACACCTTGCGGCCTTCCTGCACGAACAGTTTGTCCTTGGCACCGATGCCCTCTTCCGCTGTGCGGTTGAGGAAGCCGAAGTTGTTGCGGATGTTGTTGGAGAACTTGGTCAGCAGCTTGGTGCTGACGATGTCGAACTGGTACTTGGACGTCGCCAGGTCAGCACGTTCGATGATCACGGCCGTGGCAGCGTCGCCGAAGATGAAGTGGCTGTCGCGGTCGCGGAAGTTCAGGTGACCGGTGCAGACTTCCGGGTTGACCATCAGGATGGCCCGGGCCTGGCCCAGTTGCACGCTGTTGGTGGCCGCTTGAATGCCGAAGGTTGCCGAGGAGCAGGCAACGTTCATGTCGAAACCGAAACCCTGGATGCCCAGCGCTTCCTGGACTTCGATGGCGATGGCCGGGTAGGCGCGTTGCAGGTTGGAGCAGGCGACGATCACGCCGTCGATGTCCGCGGCGGTCTTGCCGGCGCGCTGCAAGGCTTGTTCGGCGGCGCCGATAGCCATTTGGCAGAGTACCGACCATTCGTCGTTCGAACGTTCCGGCAGGCGTGGCGCCATGCGTTGCGGGTCGAGAATGCCGTCCTTGTCCATGACAAAGCGGCTTTTGATACCGGAGGCTTTCTCGATAAACGCCGCGTTGGATTCGATCAACGCTTCGACTTCGCCACGGGCGATGGCCTCGGCGTTGTCGGCGTTGAATTGAGCAACGTAGGCGTTGAAAGACTGCACCAGCTCTTCGTTGGAGATGCTATTGGCCGGGGTGTACAGGCCAGTGCCGCTGATGACGACGTTATGCATGGTTGTTTCTCTAATCTGTTCAGGCAGAAAGCATTGGCACCGACGTACCAACACACAAGGGGTCTGTTCCCGTCATGGGAAGCCAACCAGGCATCGCTTTATTCCGATCCCCCGAACCTTGAAGGGCTCAAAACCGCGGAACCGGCGTTTATAGGCGCGAAGTTTGCCATAAACATTGGGTTTTGGCGCCTTTTGCGAGATGAAGTACCTCCCCCAACTGTAGGAGCACGGCTTGCCGGCGATGGCGTCTTTGATGCCGCCATCGCGAGCAAGCTCGGCTCCTACAGTTCGACCTGGGTCCACTGTTTGTTCAGGCGCTTGTCGGAGATCGGCACCTTGGTCCCCAATTGCTGGGCAAACAGCGAAACCCGGTATTCCTCCAGCCACCAGCGATAGAGTTCCAGCTGCGGATCACGCTTGCCTTCCTGGGCGTGTTTACTGGCGCGGGCCTGGTATTGGGTCCAGAGGCCGGACAATTCGCCGCTCCACACCCGATCCCGTTGCACCTGAGCACCGATTTTCTCGAAACGCTGCTCGACCGCTTTCAGGTAACGCGGCAATTCCTTGAGCCACACCATCGGCGTTTCACGGACAAAGCCTGGATACACCAGATGACTGAGCTGCTGCTTGATGTCGTTCAGGGCCACGGCTTGCGCCAGGTCGATCTTGCCCTTGAAGCGTTTTTGCAGACCATGCCAGAGCTTGAGGATTTCCAGCGTCAGCTTCGCCAGACGCTCGGCGTGGTCAGTCCAGCCACCGCGCTTGCGCTCGGCCAACGCCGCCAACCCGGCGCCATCGCGCGGCAACGGTTCTTCACCCTCGAGAATGCAGCTGTCGAGACTGGCCAGCAGAATGTCTTCCACCAGACTATCGATACGCCCCATGTCGCGGTACATCAGGCCCAGTTCCGTGAGCCCCGGCAATTTGCCGCGCAGGAACTTCGCCGGTTCCGCCAGTTGCTGCATCAGCAAACGTTGCAAGGCGCGGCGATGCTGGAACTCGGCTTCAGCCGGCGTCGAGAAACGCCCTTCCTTGACCGTGCCACCTTCTTCCACCAGCGCCGGGTAGACCGTCATCGACAGCCCGGCGATCTTCTGCTGGGTTTTCTCGGCAACCGCGGCAAAGACTTTCGCTTCTACCGGCTGCTGGCTTTTCGCGGATTGCGGTACAGCCAACGCCGCCTGACTCGCTTCAGCAAAACGCGCGGTCAGTTCGGCCAGATCACGCCCTTCGCCAAGGAACTTGCCCTGGCCGTCGACGATTTCCAGGTTCATGCGCAAATGGCTGTCGACCTGCTGCGACGCCTCGGCCCACGCTTCATCGCTGACCCGCGCGCCGGTCATGCGCAGCAACTCGCGGCCCAACGCCTGAGGCAACGAACCTTCGGCGAACGTCATGCGCTGCAACGCCGCTTTGACGAAGTCCGGCACCGGCACAAAATTCTTGCGCAGTGCCTTGGGCAGGTTGCGCACCAGCGCGATGCATTTGGCTTCGATCACACCCGGTACCAGCCACTCCAGACGTTCCGGTGGCAGCATCGGCAGCAACGGTGCCGGTACGCGTAAGGTCACACCGTCGCGTGGATGATTGGGTTCGAAGTGATAACTCAGCGCCAGTTCCAGATCGCCGATGTGCAAGGTGTCCGGGTAATGCATGGCGGTGACTTCGCTGGCCTCGCGGGCCAGCACGTCTTCTTCGCGCATGATCAGCAGCTGTGGGTCTTTCTGGCTGTTGACCCGATACCAGCTGTCGAAGGTCGCGGTCTGGTGGATCTCCGCCGGCAATCGCGCATCGTAAAAGGCGAACAGGGTTTCTTCGTCGGCCAGAATGTCGCGACGGCGGGCCTTGGCTTCCAGTTCGTCAAGTTGTTCCAGCAGTTGCGCGTTGGCCGTCAGGCATTTGGCCCTGGATTGAATTTCGCCACGCACCAGGCCTTCACGAATGAAAAACTCACGGGACACCACCGGGTCAATCGGCCCGTAATGCACTGGCCGACGGCCGACCACGATCAGCCCGAACAAGGTGATCTGCTCGAAGGCCACGACCTGACCGCGCTTCTTCTCCCAATGCGGTTCGAAGTGGTTTTTCTTGATCAGGTGCCCGGCCAGCGGCTCGATCCAGTCGGCGTCGATCTTGGCGACCATGCGCGCATAGAGTTTGGTGGTTTCCACCAGCTCAGCAGTCATCAGCCATTGCGGGCGTTTTTTACCCAGCCCGGATGACGGGTGAATCCAGAAACGCCGCTGACGGGCCCCCAGGTAATCGCCTTCATCGGTTTTCTGACCAATCTGACTGAGCAGGCCCGAAAGCACGGCTTTGTGCAGTTTCGGGTAGTCCGCCGGCTCTTTGTTGATGCTCAGCTGCATGTCGCGGCAGATCAGGCTCAACTGGCGGTGCGAGTCGCGCCATTCGCGCAGACGCAGGTAATTCAGGAAGTTCTTGCGACACCAATTGCGCAACGGGCTCGCCGTCAACGCCTGGCGTTGTTCTTCAAAACCGCGCCACAGATTGACCAGCCCGGCGAAGTCCGAGTCCACGTCTTTCCATTGTGCGTGGGCCTGATCCGCCGCTTGCTGACGCTCCGGCGGACGCTCGCGCGGGTCTTGAATCGACATGGCGCTGGCGACGATCAGCACTTCCTGCAAGCTGCCGAGTTTCGCCGCTTCCAGAAGCATGCGGCCCATGCGCGGGTCCACCGGCAAGCGCGCCAGATTGCGTCCCAGCGGGGTCAGCTGGCTGTTGCGGTCCACCGCCGAGAGTTCTTGCAGCAGGTTGAAACCGTCGCTGATCGCCTTACCGTCCGGCGGTTCGATAAACGGGAAATCGGTGATCTCGCCGAGGCGCAGGTGCAGCATCTGCAAGATCACGGCGGCAAGGTTGGTGCGCAGGATTTCCGGGTCGGTAAATTCCGGACGGCCAATGAAATCGTCTTCACCGTAAAGGCGAATGCAGATACCGGGCTCGACCCGACCACAGCGACCTTTACGCTGGTTGGCGCTGGCCTGGGAAATCGCTTCGATGGGCAGGCGCTGGACCTTGGCGCGGTAGCTGTAACGGCTGATGCGCGCGGTACCGCTGTCGATCACGTAACGAATGCCCGGCACCGTCAGCGAGGTTTCCGCGACGTTGGTCGCCAGGACGACGCGGCGGCCTGGGTGCGACTGGAAAATCCGCTGCTGCTCGGCCGGCGACAGGCGTGCGTACAACGGCAGGATTTCAGTGTGCTTGAGCTGGGCCTTGCGCAGCATGTCGGCCGCGTCACGAATCTCGCGCTCGCCGGGCAGGAACACCAGCACATCACCGGGGCTCTTGCGCTCGCTGCGTTCGAATGCGGCTATTTCGTCCAGGGTGGCGAGGATTGCCTGGTCCACGGTCAAGTCATCCTCGACGCGGTTGCCCTCTTCGTCCTGCTCCAGGGTCAGCGGGCGATACCAGGTTTCTACCGGGAAGGTGCGGCCGGAGACTTCGACAATCGGCGCGTCATCGAAATGTTTGGAGAAGCGCTCCAGGTCGATGGTTGCCGAGGTGATGATGACTTTCAGGTCAGGGCGACGCGGCAGCAGGGTTTTCAGGTAACCGAGCAGGAAGTCGATGTTCAGGCTGCGTTCGTGGGCTTCGTCGACGATGATCGTGTCATAGCGTTCGAGGTAGCGGTCGTTCTGGGTTTCCGCCAGCAGGATGCCGTCGGTCATCAGTTTGATCAGGGTGTTGGAATCGCTCTGATCCTCGAATCGCACCTGATAACCGACCAGCGCGCCCAGTGGCGTCGCCAGTTCTTCGGCCACGCGGCTGGCCACGCTGCGGGCGGCGATTCGACGGGGCTGGGTGTGGCCGATCAGGCCATGCTGGCCGCGACCGATTTCCAGGCAGATCTTCGGCAACTGGGTGGTTTTACCCGAGCCGGTTTCGCCGGCGATGATCAGCACCTGATGCTTGAGCAGCGCTTCTTTGATTTCGTCGCGCTTGGCGGCAATCGGCAAACTGTCGTCGTACCGAATCACCGGCAGGCTGGCCCGCCGCGCCAACACCTGATCACAGGATGCCTGCATCCGCGTCACCCACAGGGCCAGCTTGGCCTCGTCAGGTTTCTTGCGCAGCTCAAGCAACTGCCGCCGCAGCCGGTGGCGGTCGGCAAGCATGGCGTGATCGAGGTTTTTCAGCAGTTTGTCGATGGAGGGCGATTCGTCGGTCATCGGGTACGCAATTCAGTCGTCTAGTGGCGCAGGGGGGCGATTGTCGCAGATTTGGCGGTACAAATGAGYGCGGCGATTTTTCGAATGGCCACTGTTCCCTGTAGGAGCCCGGCTTGCCGGCGATTGCGATCTTACGGACGCCATCGCCGGCAAGCCGGGCTCCTACAGGTTTGTGGTYGCCCAAACGAGGTTATTCGTTATCGAGGCCCTTGCGCCGATACGGGAACACGTCGATCACTTTGCCGGYGCGAATCGCYTCTTGMAGGCTTTTCCAGTAATCGGCGTTGTACAACTCACCATGCAACTGATCAAACAGCCGCCGCTGCCCCGAATCGGCAAACAGAAACGGCGGAAACTCTTCAGGAAACACATCCAGCGGCCCGATCGAATACCAGGGCTCCGACGCCATCTCGTCTTCCGGCGTGCGCGGCTGCGGGATGTGCCGGAAGTTGGCCTCGGTCAGGAAGCAAATCTCGTCATAGTCATAAAACACCACGCGACCGTGGCGGGTGACGCCGAAGTTTTTCAGCAACATGTCGCCGGGAAAGATGTTCGCCGCCGCCAGTTGCTTGATCGCCAGGCCGTAATCTTCCAGCGCCTCGTGCACCTGCGCCTCGTTGGCGTTTTCCAGGTACAGGTTCAACGGCGTCATCCGCCGTTCGGTCCAGCAGTGGCGGATCAGCACGGTGTCACCTTCCACCGACACCGTGGACGCGGCGACTTCGAGCAATTCCTCCAGGCACGCCGGGTCGAATTTGCTCAACGGGAAACGGAAATCGGCGAACTCCTGGGTGTCGGCCATGCGCCCGACGCGGTCGACGCTTTTTACCAAGCGGTATTTCTCGATCACTGTGGCGCGGTCGACGTTTTTCGACGGCGAGAAACGGTCCTTGATGATTTTGAACACGGTGTTGAAACCCGGCAGGGTAAACACGCTCATGACCATGCCGCGCACACCGGGGGCCATGATGAACTGGTCGTCGGTGTTGGCCAGGTGATTGATCAACGCCCGGTAGAACTCGGACTTGCCGTGTTTGTAGAAACCGATCGAGGTGTACAGCTCGGCGATGTGCTTGCCCGGCAGAATACGCTTGAGGAAACCAATGAACTCCGCCGGTACCGGCACGTCGACCATGAAGTACGAACGGGTGAACGAGAAGATAATCGACACGTCCGCTTCATCGGTAATCAGCGCATCGATCTGAATCCCGCGACCTTCGCGGTGCAGCAGCGGAATCACCAACGGCCACTGTTCGTCGTGGGTGTAAATGCGCCCAACCAGATACGCCCCTTTATTGCGATAAAGCACCGAGGAAAACAGTTCGACGCTCAACTCCGGGTCTTTGCACACCCAGTCCGGCAGGTTCTCGCGCAGTTGCGCTTCGAGGCGGCTCAAGTCACCGGCCAGGTCGGCGTAATCCTCGCTGAAGCGGTAGTCGGCAAATATGCTCGCCAGCATGCCGGACAATTGACCCTGAGGTTTGTAGGTGCGGGTTTGTGCAGCGCGGGCCCGACGCAGGCTCGGGCGGGTGGTGTGGATGAACATGCAGCCGTCGCTGATCAGGTCATGGCTGAACAAACCGCAGAAAATCGAGTTGTACCAGGTCTCGGAGAGTTCATCGTCGAAGCGCAGGTCGATCAATGTGATGTACGCGCTTTTGACCAGCGGCCAGCAGCTGACATCCAGCGTGTCGGCGTCAAACGCGATGCGCAGCCGTTCCACCGTTTCGCTGACTTTTTCTTCATAGAGATTGATCCGCGCAGCTGACGCGACTTGCGTCTCCTGCCATTTGGCCTGCTCGAAACGGGCCCGTGCGCCGTCGGTGATCTGACGGAAATGCTCGCGGTAATCGTCAAAGCCATCGAGGATCATTCGGGCGATATCGGCGGCTGGCCATTGCTGCGGCATGGGTGAGACCTCTGCGGGAATTCGTGAGCCCTGAGCTTAGCCAGTGAACCGGGTGCAGGAGAAGCGTAATTTTTCGCTCGGATTATTTGCCCGTTTTTCGGTTGCCATCGATCTGGCGCTCAGCAACACTCTCGTCCCCATCAAGGAAGGAGAGCACCGTGAACCCCGTCGATATCGTCCGTTTACTGTCACTGGCGGCCATTTGGGGTGCGAGCTTTCTGTTCATGCGCATCATCGCCCCAGTGATTGGCACAATCCCCACTGCGTTTTTCCGCGTGTCGATTGCCGCTGCCGGCTTGTTGGTGATTCTCGGGTTGATGCGCATCAGCTGGGATTTCAAAGGCAAACTCAAGACAGTGATGCTACTCGGGGTGATCAACTCCGGAATTCCGGCGACGCTCTATTCCGTGGCCGCCCAAGTGCTGCCGGCCGGGTATTCGGCCATTTTCAACGCCACCACACCGCTGATGGGCGTGCTGATCGGCGGGTTGTTCTTTCATGAACGACTCACCGCCGCCAAGCTCGGCGGAGTATTCCTCGGATTGTTCGGTGTTGGCGTGCTGACTCGCGCGGGCCCGGTCGCGTTCGACATGCAATTGCTGATGGGCGCCCTCGCCTGCCTGCTCGCCACCACCTGTTATGGCTTTGCCGGTTTCCTCGCCCGCCGCTGGCTGGATCAGGCCGGCGGACTCGACAGCCGTTTGTCTGCGGTAGGCAGCATGCTGGGGGCGACGCTGTTTCTGTTGCCGCTGTTCGGGTACAGCGTGATCAGCCATCCTCCAGCGAGCTGGGGTGGCTGGAATGTCTGGTTGTCGTTGCTTGGGTTGGGGCTGGTGTGTACCGCGCTTGCGTACATCATTTACTTCCGTTTGCTCAGCTCGGTCGGGCCGGTGAAGTCGATGACCACGACCTTCCTGATCCCGCCGTTCGGGGTGTTGTGGGGAGCATTGTTGCTGGATGAGCCGTTGTCCATGGCGCATATCTATGGCGGGGTATTGATTGCAGCGGCGTTGTGGTTGGTGTTGAAGCCTTCGGTGAAAGTGGCTGAGGTGGCTGCCAGGTAGTTTTGTGGTGCTGACGATGACGCCATCGCGGGCAAGCCTTGCTCCTACAGAGTTTATGTCTGCCGCGTTTGTTGGACACGGCACCAATCTTGTAGGAGCAAGGCTTGCCCGCGATGGCGTCAGCTCGAACAACTACAAAGCTGAGAGCCGGCTCGCGATAAGGCCAATACAGACAACCAGGATGTCAGGACCCGAGACAAATCCCGCCCATAAAAAAACCCCTCTTACGAGGGGTTCTTCAAGTAGCGCTATCAGGCATCAAGCCATTTGAATGATGGTCTGCATGATGGTGCTTTCGGTGGAGATAGTCTTGGCGTTCGCCTGGTAGTTGCTCTGCGCCTTGATCAAATCAACCAGTTCGTTGGTCAGGTTGACGTTGGACTCTTCCAGCGAGTTGGACACGATTGAACCCAGCGTACCGGTTTTCGGTGCATCGACGCCGGCCACGCCCGAAGAGTAGGTTTCTTTCCAGCGGGTACCACCAATTGGCTGCAAGCCTTGTTCGTTGGCGAAGCTGGCCACGGCTACCTGGCCGACGGCCTTGGTTTGCCCGTTGCTGAAATTGGCGGTCATGACACCGCTTTCGTCGATGGTCAGACTGGAAATCTGGCCAGTGGCATAGCCGTCCTGGTACTGCGCAGTACGTGCGGTCGGTGAAGCGTACGAAGTGGTTTTACCCATGTCGAACGCAACACCGCCAGCAGCGGCGTCCGAGCCGTTCAGGGCCCAGGTTGGCGGGTTGGCGTTGGCGTCAACCACCACGCCCGGCTTCCAGCCTGTCATGGTCAGCGTGGTACCGGTCAGCGTCCATCCCGTGGCTGGAGGTGGAGGGGTCGTCAGCGTATTGATGCTGCCATCCGGATTGAAGGTGATGTCCGCTATCATCGGCTCCGGTGGGTTTTGCGTCGGGTCGCTTGGGCTGCGGCCGTCCATGTAGGTGTAAACAGTCCAGGAGTTGGCCCCCGGATTTTTTACGTAGTACTGGTCCATCGAGTGCTTGTTACCCTGCGTGTCGTACACAGGGGTGGAAATGGTTTTGTTGTAGCTGTTGGTGTCTTTGACGTTGAACGGCGTCACGGTTGGAAGTGCGTCCGAGGAGTTCAGGTTCATCGTCTGATCGACACGAGTGGTCGCATGCGGTGTCAGGTTCGACGTATCGATTTTCAAGTCGGTCAGCACGCCGTTGATGATCTTGCCGTTGGCGTCTACGCCATAACCCTGCAAACGGTTGCCGTTGTTATCGACCACGTAATTTTCGGCGTCAGTCTTGAACGTGCCGGCACGGGTGTAGCTCATCGAACCGTTGTCGCTGAGGATGAAGAAACCGTTGCCCTGGATACCCATGTCCAACACGTTGCCGGTGTTGCTCACGTCGCCCTGGCTGAACTGCTGGGAAACGTTGGCCAGGCGCACGCCGTTGCCGATGGTCTTGCTGCCGGTGCCCAGGCGGGTGGCCGAGTACACGTCTTCGAATTCTGCACGGGAGGATTTGAAACCGGTGGTCGCGACGTTGGCGATGTTGTTGCCGGTTACGTCCAGTTGTTTGTTGGCGGCATAGAGACCGCTAAGGCCGATATTGAAAGACATATTCCACTCCTTTGTGCCGTGTTAGTCGGCTCTATATACCGATGGTTTGTACTTTGGACAGGGCAACACTGCCCAGGCCGGCCAGGTTCAGCATCAACTCACCGCCGGTCTGGCTGATGGTCACGCTGTTGACGGTTGCCGGCAGGTAAGTCACCAGCGAAGTCGCCTGGCTGTCGTAAGTCGCGGTGGCGGCGAACTTGTACGTTCCGGCCGCGGCCACTTCGCCCGCATCGTTCTTGCCGTCCCAGATAAAACTGGCGTTGCCGGCTGGCTGGCTGCCCAGGTCGATGGTGCGAACGACTTTGCCATCGGCATCGGTGATCTTGACCGTCACCGGGTCCGTCGATGCCGGCACGACTGCCGTACCGTTGAAACTCTTGGAGGTATCAACCACTGCGGTGTCGGTCTGGGCGATAACCGAGCGGCCTACCAGCGAAGAGGCTTGCAACGCTTGCGAGGAGTTGTAATTGCCGGCAATGCCGCTGACCGTATCGTTCAGCGTGGTGATGCCTTCCAGACTGCTGAACTGCGCCAACTGAGCGACGAACGCGCCGTTGTCCTGCGGTTCAAGCGGGTTCTGGTTTTTCAGCTGGGTCACCAGCAATTGCAGGAACGCGTCTTTGCCCAACTCTTTTTTACCAGCGGCACTTTGGGTCGCTGAAGCCAGACCATCACTGCTGGTATTGTTGGTCTTGACCGAAGAATTGGCCAAAACATCATTGAGGCTCAAGCCACTGGTCGTATCGATAACACTCATCAGAGTCGCCCCTTATCACTGACCGAGAGTCAGGACCTTCTGCATCATGGTTTTGGCGGTGTTCATCATTTCGGCGTTGGTCTGGAACGAACGGCTCGCGGAAATCATGTCGGCCATTTCTTCGACGACGTTGACGTTCGGGTAGTAGACGTAGCCCTTGGCATCAGCAGCCGGATGGTTCGGCTCGTAGCGCGCTTCAAGGTTGCTCTGGTCTTCGACCACGCCCAGTACTTGCACGCCTTGACCGGCAGCGTCCTGGCTCTGGAACAGCGAATCGCTACCGCCGTTCTGGCCGCCCTGGAACATGGTGGCGAACACCGGGTGACGGGCGCGATAGGTCTGGTCGATGCTCGACGAAACGGTTTCGGCGTTGGCGATGTTCGAGGCCACGGTATTCAAGCGAGTGGTTTGAGCACTCATGCCGCTACCGGCAATGTTGAAAACACTGGATAGGGACATGACTTACTCTCCGCGCAGGGCTGATACCAGCCCTTTGAATTTGCTGTTGAGCAGGGTGAAGCTGGCCTGGAAGCCGACGGCGTTTTCCGCGTAGTTCGACTGTTCCAGCTGGGCGTCCACGGTGTTCTGGTCGATCGACGGTTGCATCGGCGTGCGATACAGCAGCGACTCGTCGCCATTGCCCAGGCCTTCAGCTTCGATGTGACGGCTGTTGGTCATGTTCAAGGCAAAAGTACCGCTCTTGGTTTTCTCGTTTTGTGCGGCGAGCACTTTCGAGAAGTCCAGATCCCGAGCCTTGTAGTTCGGGGTGTCGGCGTTGGCGATGTTGTTGGCCAGGACTTCGGCACGCTGAGCGCGAAAGCCCAGGGCTTGTTCGTGGATACCGAGCGCTTTATCGAAGCTGATGCTCATGTCGGGAAACCTTCGGGTGACCTGATTTTTCGTAACAGAGACAAAGCAAGCGGCGTGCCAAATAAAAAAAGCCCATAAACCGGGGCTTTGCGGGGAGTGGCAAGGCGGCAATGCCAGAAAAGCGGCAACCGGTCTCCGCCATCTGCCGCTTTTCTGCCGCTTTCTCGAATCGTGCGCCGGTCGTTGTAGGAGCTGGCGATGACTGCTACGCAGCCAAATACAGCCCGCTCACATTGTAATTACCCAATCTTCAATCACGACATCAACAGTAAATATTCTACTGTTGATGTGGCGCCCTTGTTGCGGCATAACTAGGCGCTTCTGCTAATTGGAATTCAAATCATGGCAAGGAATGCCGCATGCAAAAATCTATCGATATATCAAATTTTGACAGCGCTCTGAATTGGAATGGAGCTATTCCGACGATTACTGTGGCTCACAAAATTGAAACCATCAACCAAGAGCGCGACGCATATGCACAGTTGGTAGCCATAGCACATTCGGTGCAAGATCAGATAGGAAGTGTTTTTTCGAATGGCACGTCGGGCGTGCGAAATGAAATAGAGGGGCGCATAGGCTCGTCTACTGATACCCACCCATTCAATAAACTGGAGGACGCCTTAAAAAAGAAAGCCATTATTGTCAAGCTCCTGCAACAAATTAGAATGAGTAGCAGCTGGTATGAAGCAGATAGTTTTTTTGGCATAGATGCATTGTCATTGGACAGTATGGAAAGTGCCGAGTTATTCGCGGCTTATTTGGATACAGTAGAACACGAGGAGGAGCGCCGAGCCTATTACGAAAACTTTCTGAAATCTCTGACAGCCGCCTACATTAAACGAATCCTTGTCGAGGCTGTTTCCATTTTAGAGGACGCTTCTCCAGCTATAGATGCTGCGATCCATTCTGCCTTGGCTAGAGGTGAAACTGCCTACAGTTTCAATTTAACCCTTAGTCAATCCGCGCAGGTGGTCACTGTGGCGGGTGCCGCTACTCTCCAAAACGCGGACGGTTGGACCTTCGAGGCAGCCATCCGTAAAAGCATTTTGTTGTTGACAGGGCTGGGGGACGTACTTCTCAGTCGAGCGACGGCGATTGGGATCGGGGCTTTGCTCTATTCACCCGCTCTGGGTAACGGCGAGCGTTATCCTCAAACGGCTCTCAAACTATCTGGCAGTACAGTCTTGCCAGATGCACCGTCTAACCTGAATGAAATCGCCGCTACCGAAGGAACCATCGATCTTCCCTACCGGATTTATGGTGACCTTGGCCAATACACCCTCGTTGCAACACCGGCGGGAGGGAGCATTTCATCAGCGGTGCCAGTTCGGGCGCTGGAGTTCGACCAGAAGACTAACAGCTACAGTTTCACCTCCGCCGACACACCGCCCATCACCCTCGGTTTTCCAATTATCCACTGGGAAAGCAGTTCGACAACTTCACCTGCTAGACCAGTGGAAGTACCGCATTACAGTGGCGTTGAACTGTTGCCACTACTCGTGCGGCCCGAACCATTGCCTGCGTTCGAGTTACCCGACTTCAGGGATTGTATTTACTGCTTTCCGGTCAACAGCGGCTTGCCGCCGATTTACATTGTTTTCAATAGTCCTTATGAAGGGGCTACCACGAGAGGGAAGTACAGCGGTCGATTTTTCAATCCTGCCAAAGCTGGAGGCCCAATTCTGGATTTGGATTGGACCAATGCTACCGTGACGAAAGCGGGTATTGACCTTGTCAAATTGCATACGGGCCGCTTCGACCCTTCGGACGCCAATGCCATCATGGTTGACCGATTGGAAAAAAATCTGCGAGGTGAATTGATAACTACGGCTATCGACAAACGTTTCTATACTCATGAGCTGAGAGAGCTTGAACGTTTCAGAGCATTAGGTGTGGCGGATGGTGTAAAGCCGAATGATGGCGGTGTCATTTGGAATAATACTCACGCCGCAACACTAGAAGACTACAAACTAAAGGGTGAGTTTGAGTTGCTCTACACGCCTGAAGCTATAGAAGCAGATAACAAGCAGACAGAGAGAGAATACAAACAGTTGGGAGGGGCAAAGCAATGAGTGTCATAACAACCATCGTGCTCAACGAGAAACCTGAAGAGGTAATTCTATTTCTTACCAAAAATGAACTAGGTATCGATCTTCCTCGGCTTGACGGGCTTTATAATCGGGCTAGTTGGGCGCATGTGGGAGACAACATGGGATTATTGCATCTTGTTTGGAAAATGCGTGACGCTGGATTTGTAAAAATGGATGGAACCGGGATTAGGAGGGGCCCTAACTGGAGAGAACCGATATTCATGGTAGAGGGGAAATATACTTTTGATTGATATTGCCAAGCGCCTGTCATCTTCATGGGAGGGCGACAAGCAATATCTATTGTTCAAGGATGTCCGGACCCCTGATCTGATGACGGGCTTGAACTGCACATGAAAAAAATCCGATGCCGATACAGGCATCGGATTTTGATTTCTTGCGGCCAAAGGTCAAGCGAAAGGGCTTAACTGATCGGCATTAGCCCCTGAGGACTCCCGTTTTTTTGTATTGCCGGTGAACAATCACTTCGCCTGGTAAATGATCCCCGGGCTGCACTGGACCATCTGGTAATGATCCGGCAAACCGTTCAGCGCTTCGGAAGCGCCGAGGAACAAATAGCCACCTGGCTTGAGCGTGCTGTGAATGCGCAACAGGATGTCTTTCTTCACCTCGGCGGAGAAGTAGATCAGCACGTTGCGGCAGAACACGATGTCGAATTTGCCCAGAGCTGCGTAGCTGTCCAGCAAGTTGAACGAGCGAAACTCCACCCGGCTCTTGATCGGCGCCTTGATCGCCCAGCGCCCTGGCCCTTTCGGGTCGAAGTAACGCTGAAGGCGCTCGGGCGACAGACCACGGCCAATCGCCAGGCTGTCGTACTCGCCGGTCTTGCAGTTGGCCAGCATGGTGCCGGACAGATCGGTGGCCACAATCTGCGCGCCCATCTTCAATTGGCCCAGGTTGACGCGTTCGAACTCATCGATGGACATCGACAGCGAGTAGGGCTCCTGACCCGACGAACAGGCCGCCGACCAGATCCGCAAGCGCTGACCGGGTGCGGCTTTGATCGCTTCCGGCAACACCTTGTTCTTCAACACTTCGAAGGGATAGGTGTCACGAAACCACAACGTTTCGTTGGTGGTCATGGCATCCACCACCATCTCGCGCAAACCGCTGCGTGGCTGGGTCTGAATACGCTGGACCAGCTCACCCAGCGACTTGATGCCCTGCTGTTCCATCAGTTTGTTGAGACGGCTCGAGACCAGGTACTGCTTGTTTTCACCGAGCAAAATGCCACAGGCTTTTTCCAGGAAGACCCGGAACTGTTCGAAATCCAAATTACCCGTAGACAAAGATGCCGCCTCTTAAATCGTGTGAACCACCGGGGGCAGAAGGCCCCTAGCTGATGTCTGCTGCTCTGATCCGGTCGACTACCCGGGATGCCAGGTCATCAGGACGGAACTTGGCAAGGAAGTCATCGGCACCGACTTTCTTGACCATCGCCTGATTGAAAACCCCCGACAACGAAGTATGCAGGATGATATGAAGCTTTTGCATGCGAGGGTCGTTGCGGATCTCGGCCGTCAGCGTGTACCCGTCCATCTCCGGCATCTCGATGTCGGAAATCATCATCAGGAACTCTTCTTCCGGCTTTTTCCCTTCGTCGACCAGCTTGCGCAGGTAATCCAGTGCTTGCTTGCCGTCGTTCAACGCCACCACTTCAACGCCGACGGTTTGCAGGCAACGAGACACCTGTTTGCGCGCCACCGACGAGTCATCGACCGTCAAGACCTTCAAGGACAAGGCCTTGTGCTGGGTTTCGACATCGACCACACCGACCGAAATCGCTTCCGGTGTCGGCGCTACTTCCGCCAGCACTTTTTCGACGTCGATGATTTCGACCAGCTGGTTGTCGACCCGTGTCACAGCCGTCAGGTAATGATCGCGCCCCGTGCCCTTGGGTGGCGGATGAATCTCCTCCCAGTTCATGTTGACGATGCGCTCCACCGAGCGCACCAGGAAACCCTGGGTCTTGGTGTTGTACTCCGTGATGATCACGAACGGACTGCTTTGATCTTTCAACGCGCCGGAGCCGGTCGCCATCGCCAGATCAAGAATCGGAATGGTCGCCCCCCGGATACTTGCCACACCGCACACGACAGGACTGGATTTGGGCATCAGCGTGAGTTTGGGGCATTGCAGCACTTCCCGAACCTTGAACACGTTGATCCCATAAAGCTGCTGGCCGTCGAGACGGAACAACAACAGCTCAAGGCGATTCTGCCCTACCAGTTGCGTGCGCTGGTTTACCGCATCCATTACACCAGCCATGCACCGACTCCTACACAACGCTTGAGTGTGTTGCGACGCGCTGTCATCACAAAACGGCACGGCGCTTGCTTTTTAACGCTTATGAACACAGAACCGACATTTTTTCGACGCCTGACATCAATCGCTCGCCAATGGCTTTGTGCGATATCGGCCGTCTGCCTGTTCAACGCTGGCAGCCCTGCCCTTGCTGACGCAGTTACCTTGCCTGACATGCTTATCGGCGTCACTCAGGGCTTTCTTGAGTTCACAGTCGAAGACTATTTGGCGACCAGCCAAACCGAAGGTCGCTATGAGATTCAGGTCAATCAGCTCGATCCGCGTCTGCGCATGCCATTGTGCGACAAGGAATTGACAGCCACTTTAGAGAGCCCGGCGACCCCGATTGGCCGGGTCACGGTCAAGGTCCGTTGCGACAGCACCACCCCCTGGACTGTCTTCGTACCCGCTCAAGTCCGCCTGTTTCGCGACGTCGTCACCACCACTCGGCCGCTCAAGCGAGCCGGCTTTATCGAGCAGGGTGACGTGGTGCTGCGCGAACGAGACATCAGCCTGATCAGCCAGGGGTACTTCACCTCTATGGATCAGGCGATCGGACAGAAACTGACCCGACCAACGGTCACCGATCAGGTCCTGACGCAGGTTCATCTCGAACAGGCCGAAGTCATCACCAAGGGCGACCAGGTGGTGATTACCGCCCGCAGTGGTACGCTCAGCGTGCGCATGCCGGGCGAAGCCCTGTCGAATGGAGGCTTGCGTGAACAGATTCGGGTGAAAAACCTCAACTCCCAACGGGTCATCAAGGCGCAGGTCATCGCGCCGGGCCAGGTGGAAGTGGCCATGTAGAGATCTCTGTGGGTGAAAACATGGCGCTGACCGTGGCTGTTCCCTAAACTGTGCCGCACGCAGGAAATGCGCCGGCGCATGCACGCTCATTGATAAATGGGCCTAAAGTTTTTGCAGGGAGAGCCGAAAACATGGCAAGCGTCCAAATTCCCAGAGGTTTTTTATCATGGTCATCGATTTCAGCCGTTTGAACAGTTCCTCGTCACTTACCGGCAGTACGCGTACCAGCGCCAACAAGGACACTGCCGAAGCCGGCAAATCCGCGCCGCTGAATACCCCGGCCGAACAGGCCAGTACCGCCAAAAGCGGGGAATCGGTACACCTCAGCAATGAGGCTCAGCAGTTGCAGAAGGTCACTGACAAGCTGCGCGATCAACCTGCCGTCGATAACGCCCGCGTGGCCGAGTTGAAAGCAGCGATTGCCGATGGCAGCTATAAAGTCGACAGCAACCGTGTAGCCAGCAAACTGCTCAACTTCGAAGCCCAGCGCTAGGCCACGGCCTGCGCCAGGCTTTTGGACGCTTAAAACCCAAGGCCAGCCATGCACGACACTAATTTACTGCAACTGATCATCGACGACTTTGCTCCAGCGCAACACTTGCTGGAATTACTGCAAACCGAGTCCCTCGCCTTGCATGGTCGCGACATGCCACTGCTCGAAGACATTCTGGCGCGCAAACAGGCAATGATCATTCTGCTCGAACAGCATGGCCGCAAACGCAGCGAAATCCTCGCCAGCCTCAACCTGCCCACCAATCGCCAGGGCCTGGAGCAACTCGCCAGCCAATCAAGTGTCGGTGAGCAGCTGCTGGAGCAGAGTGACGCGCTGACAGCCCTGCTGACTCAGTGCCAGACAATCAATGTCAATAATGGCCAGTCGATCCTGATTCAGCAGGCCGCCACGGCCAATCAGCTGAAAATCCTCACCGGCGGCGAACCACCTGCGCTTTACGATGCCCGCGGATCAACCTCCAAGTTAGCAAAGCCACGCCCGCTCAGCCAGGCTTGAACCTGTCGATGAGTTCGCTCTATCTAGGCGCGCCACATGCTGGCAATATACTGGCAATGCGCAAACATATTTTGTCCGGAGAATGATGAACCGTGTCCAATGCCTTAAACGCGGAAGATGCTCCACAGCCACCCAAGGTGCTTTCCACACCAATGGAGATCGCTGGCAACCTTCGGCAACTACAAGAGAGTCATGACCCGCTGATTATTACGTTCCATGAACGCAACCAGCGTTTCCAGAGCTATCTGGTAGATGTCGATCGTGACGCCGACATGATCGCCCTGGACGAAATGGTGCCCCGCGATGGCGAACGCTATCTGCTGGCGGGCGAATCGTTTCGGGTCGAAGGCTTCCATGAGGGCGTGCGCATCGCCTGGGAAAGCAACGGTCCACTGAGCATTGACGAATCCGACAACACGCGCTGCTATCGCGGCAAACTCCCCGACCAAGTGGTTTACCACCAGCGCCGCAACGCCTTCCGGGCGGCATTGAAGCTGGCGCAACTGGTCGAGGTCGAACTGGGCGGTGAAAAGCTCAAATCGCCGATCAGCGGCAAGCTGCTGGATATTTCCGCCACCGGCTGCAAGCTGCGCTTTGACGGTGACATCACTGGCAAACTGCAATTGGGTCAGGTCTACGACCGCTTCGTTGCCGCCCTGCCCTTCGGCAGCATGACCACACCAGCGGAATTGCGTTACCTGCACTTCGAAGAAAAGATCTCCACCACCTTCGCCGGTATCCGCTTTCACAACATGAGCGGGATGGTGCAGCGTCAGGTCGAGCGGTTCGTGTACCAGCTTCAGCGTGAAGCACGGCGCTTCGACAAAGACGACTTCTGATACGACGCGTCAACAAAAAAACGGGCAGTCCCTTGCGGTGACTGCCCGTTTTTTTATGCATCAAAAATCAGGGTCTGGCTTCAGTAAAACTTTGTTCGCGTCCTGAGTCCGGATCTTCCCGTGGCGTCGGATCTGCTTCCGGTTCCGGCTCTGAATCCGACTCCGGATGGGGCGGGCTGTGCATCTGCTCCTGCACGACCTGCTCATCGACACGCGGGTCAAGACACGCCACCAGCGGCGAACTCGACATGCTGTCCGGCATGGCCACGTGATGCAGCGGCGCATCGTCGACCTGATGCAAATTGGTGACCGCTTTCGGGCGGATCCGCCACACCAGCACCAGCGCGAAGAAACTGAAAAATGCATAGAGCATGTGGCTGCCGAACAGCTTCATCAGCACCCCGGCGACCAGTGGCCCGATGCTGGCGCCGACACCGTAAGTCACCAGCAGCATCGCCGTCAGCGAGACCCGGCGATCTCCTTCGACGTGGTCATTGGAGAATGCTACCGCCAACGGATACAGGCAGAACTGCACCAGCGAACACAGGAACCCGGAGATGAACAACACCTCAATCGGCACGGTCTGCAAGATCGCCAGCGGCAACGCGGCCAAAGCCAGGCTGAAGGCAAAACAGCGAATCAACAGCGCCCGGTCATAGCGGTCAGACAGCCACCCTAACGGCCACTGCACCAAAAGGCCGGCAAAAATGCAGCTACCCATGAACAGGCCGACCTGTTCGTTGGACAACCCCTGCTGGGACGCATACAACGGCGCCAGACCGTAGAACGACCCTACGATCAACCCTGCCCCCAACACCGTACTCAATGACTGCGGCACGCGCTTGATGAAGAAGCGCGGCTCCATTGGGGCCGGGTGCAACGCCGCCGGGTGAATTCGTCGAGTGAGTGCCACCGGCACCAGGCACAGGGCGAAGCACAAGGCGACCAGCATCAGCAGTTCCAGGCCCAGGCCGGGGTGCATGACCAGTATCAGCTGACCCAGTACCAACCCCAGATAAGACGCGATCATGTAGCCGCTAAATACCTTGCCGCGCATGTTGGCATCGGCTTGTTCGTTGAGCCAACTCTCGATGACCATGTACTGGCACATCATGCCCAGACCGACAATCACCCGCAGGAACAGCCAGGCCGGCAGCCAGTCAGTCAACCCATGGCCCAATACCGCCGCGCCGACGATCCCGGCGCACGCGGCATACGCACGTATATGCCCGACCCTGGCAATCAGTCGGTGACCGATCTTGCCGCCCAGCACCAGGCCGAAATAGTTGGCCGCCATCAACGCACCGACCCACAAGCTGTCGACGTGATCGGCTGCCAGGCGCAAGGCCAGGTAAGTGCTTAACAGGCCCGAGCCGATCAACATCATCAGCGAGGCGAAATACAGCGCTCGAAAGGATTTCCAGATTTGGCGCATCGGCGTTCCGAGCGGCTCCTTGCAGTGGGGATCAGACTACCGAAACAATAGACTGAAGACGACGAAGCGTCAGGCCTGGGTTGCTAAAACACGCCGTTCCCAGGGGGTAATTTCATCAAAGAAGCTGGTCAGCTCCATGGACTTCGAAGCGATGTAGCCTTCGATGAACTCATTGCCAAACAGTTCCTTCGCCAATTGGCTACGTTTCAGACGCTCAAGAGCCGCATGCAAGGTACACGGCAACGAAAGATTATCTGGCACTTCAAACTCACCCTGGACCGCCTCGCTGGGCTCCAGCTGGTTTTCAATGCCGTACAACCCGGCGGCAAGGCTGGCCGCGATGGCCAGGTACGGATTGGCGTCGGCCCCCGGCAAACGGTTCTCGACCCGACGAGCGACCGGTGAACTGGCCGGAATGCGCAACCCGGCGGCACGATTGTCGTGGGACCAGCAGGCATTATTCGGCGACGCGTACGGGTGGCACAAGCGCTGATAAGAGTTCACGTTCGGTGCGAACAGCGCCGTGAAGTCGGCCATGCTGGCCTGCAGACCGCCGATGAAGTGACGGAAGATGGCAGTCGGCTGACCGGCCTCGTCGCTGAACACGTTACGCCCGGTGGCGATGTCGACAATGCTTTGGTGAATATGCATCGAACTACCCGGCGTGTGCGCCAGCGGCTTGGCCATGCACACCACGTTCAAGCCATGCTTGAGCGCGACTTCCTTGAGCAGGTGCTTGAACAGAAACGTCTGGTCGGCCATCAGCAGCGGATCGCCGTGCAGCAGGTTGATCTCGAACTGGCTCACACCCATTTCGTGCATAAAGGTATCGCGCGGCAAGCCCAGCGCCGCCATGGATGCGTAGACTTCCCTGAAGAACGGCCGCAAGCCGTTATTGGAGCTGACACTGAACGCCGACTGACCGACCTCACGACGACCGTCCAGGCCCAGTGGCGGCTGGAACGGTTGAGTCGGGTCGGGATTGGGCGCGAACACGAAGAACTCCAGCTCGGTCGCCACCACCGGCGCCAGACCGCGAGCTGCGTAGCGCGCGATCACTGACTTGAGTTGGCCGCGGGTCGACAGACTTGAGCTTTCACCGCTCAATTCATCCGCATCACAAATGGCCAACGCCCGAGGCTGCTGGCTCCAGGGCAAGCGATAGATGTGCGCAGGGTCAGGCACCAACGCCAGGTCGCCATCATCGCTGCCGTAAAAACGTACAGGTGGATAGCCCCCCATGATGCATTGCAGCAGCACACCCCGCGCCAACTGCAACCGACGTCCTTCAAGGAAGCCCTTGGCCGTCATGACTTTGCCCCGAGGCACGCCATTCAAGTCCGGCGTGACACATTCAATCTCATCAATGCCCGCCAATCGCTGGGCGAGTGAACGATGTCCATCGGTAGTCATGACGCAATCCTTCGTTGTGCGAGCCGCAAACGGCGACCCGTACAAAATAGGCTCCACCTGTTCAGAATATCAAGCAGCGCCACACAATAAAGAACCGTCAGGGCAGGTAAAGGCTGAACACACCGCCGCCCAACGGGCCGCCATTGCTGAGCCGGGTGCTTCCGCCGACACCATTGCGCTGATGCAGCGCGGCGATCCGCCCGGCAAAGTACAGGCCCAGACCGGTGCTACTGCTGCTGTAATTGATGCCCGGCACATAGTCAGCCTGAAACTCGATCATCTCGGCTGGATAACCGTCGCCATCGTCGTTGATGGTCAGCACCAACTGGCCGCCCTCGTCACTGACGCTGATCAGCAGTGACTCGCGCGCGTAACGAATGGCGTTGTTGATGATGTTGGCCAGCACCGAGGCAACCAGCTCGCGGTCGAAGAAACCCAGCGGGCACAACGGGTCGACTTCATAGGTCGCGAGAATGCCGCGACTGGCGAACACCTCTTGATGGCTCGCCAGTTGCGCTTCGAGAAAGTCATCCAGATCATGGTAGGCCGGTTGCACCGGCAGCTGATTGACGCCTAGCTTGTACAGGCCCAACAACTGCACCAGCATGCCATTGAGGTGCGCGAACTCATACTCGATGACGCCCTGCTCCGGGCTGTGCTGCGCCGGATCGGGCAAGCGGGCCAGCCACTGGCTGTGAGCCTGAATCAGCAAGGCCAACGAGTTCTTCATGTCGTGCACGGTGGAAGCAATCACCGTCGAGAAATCCAGTGCCGGGTTGGCTTGGCTCATCCGCCGAACGCCTTGATTTTCAGTTTCTGATAGCGCGGATAACGCGCGTCGGTATCGGGCATCAATCCGACCATTTTCAGGCAGACCCGACATTCTTCGATTTCGGCCGACGGCACACTGGTATCAGTACCGTGCAGCAGCGACTGCGCCATGTTCAGGGCAATACTGATGTTTTTCGGCTGCATCGCCAGCGCTTTGCGAAATACCGCACGGGCCTCCACCAAGTTGCCGGTCTTGTACACCCGCACGCCCTGACGGTTAAGGTCGGCCGCCGCGCTGCTCGAACTGAGGATCGTCGGGTCATCGGTCAGTTTGGCGATGCCCTTCATCACCACCGGATCGTCACCGTAGATTTCCGCGCAGTTTTTCAACATCGACGCACCGGCACCCGCCTGACCAAGCATTTGCAACTGCTTGGCTACCAGCAGCGCCGCCTCGGCACTCATGAATTGTTCCATACCGTCGAGGCGCATCATTGCTTGTTCGGTGAGCTTCTCGGCAGTTTCGGCATCGTTGAGCAACAGGCTGGTGGCTTTCATCAGACGCGCACGAATCTGCAAGCCCGGGTCGCTAGGATTCTCCTTGGCCACCAGGCTGAGCGTCGTGTTGATTTCCAGGCGGGTGCGGGTATCCAACCCTTTCTCGCTGCCTTTGCAGATCAAGGCGTGGGCCAACCCCAGATTGCTTTCCGCATCCTTGAAGCGCGACTGAGCGCCTTGGGACACCGCCTGGCGATAAGCCCGGGAGGCAGTGTCGAAATCTTCGTTGGTCATCGCCAGTTTGCCCAACAGCGCTTGCCGACGCACCGCCAGTGGCGACAGGCGAATGGCCTCTTCCAATACTCTCTGTGCGCCCCGGGTGTCGCCTTCGACCACCAGCACGTCGGCCATGCCGTCATACAGCGCCGGCATCATCGGAAACACTTTCAGGGCTTTTTCGTAGATGCCCTTGGCCTGGCTGACCTGGCCACGCTTGAACAGCAACTGGCCCAACCCGGCAAACGCCCACGGCAACGGCCGATCAGCAATGATGCTGTCGTAGAGGCGCTCCAGCGCTTCGTTCTGATTCAAGTCGCGCAATGCATCCGCGCGGTAGCGCAGGCACAGCGGCGAATAACGGATGTCCTTCTTGCACAGCTCGATACAAGCATTGAGCACTTCAAGCGGCTTGCCACGGTCGAGTGCTTGCAGGATCGGCTTGAGCAAATTCTTGCGCTGCTCCAGACGCTCCAGGCGCTGAGCCAGGCCAGAACGGTTGAACGGCTTGGTCAGGTAGGCGTCCGGTTCGTGCTCCAGCGCACTGAGCACCATGGCCTGGCTGGTTTCGGCAGTGACCATGACAAACACACTTTCATGGCTGATCAGCTTCTCGATCATCAAGTCTTCGAGGACCTGTTGACCGTTCTTTTTACCGTCGCCGAGATGGAAATCCTGCAGGATGAAATCGTAGGACTTCTGCGAACACATACGTAGCGCCTGTTCGCCCGTGTCCGCGGTATCCACGTCCTTGACGCCCAGCTCACGCAGCATGGACCTGACGGAACTGCGGAAATCCGAGAAATCATCGACGATCAGAAAACTCTTTTGGTGATACGACAGCATCGAAGATTTCCAGGCAATGTTAAGAAGAAGAGCATGACCGTACGGGTTATCGGCCAACAGTACCGTTACCTTTAGACTGAGAGGGCTCATCTACCGGGCGATTTGGCGGGCCCGACGCCCGCCAAAGACTGTTATCTGACTCTCACTTCATTTAGCGCAGCAAATGCACGGCCAGGCCGACGACCGCACAGGCCATCAGCACCTGAATCACACCCCGCTTGAAGCGGAACAAGGCAATTGCCGCTGCAATCGCGATCAGTGCAGAGGGCCAATCGAGGCTGCCGCTAAAACCCTTCGGCCAAAGCACGTGATAGCCGAAGAAACACGCCAGATTGAGAATCACACCAACGACTGCTGCCGTAATCGCAGTGAGAGGTGCGGTGAACTTGAGCTCGTTATGGGTCGATTCCACCAACGGGCCGCCCGCCAGGATGAACAGGAACGAGGGCAAGAAGGTAAACCAGGTCACCAGGGAGGCTGCGACAGCTCCAGCCAGAAAAACGTGATCGCTACCGAACACCTGTGCGACATACGCCCCGACAAAGCTGACGAACGCCACGACCATGATCAACGGTCCGGGTGTGGTTTCACCTAGCGCCAGGCCATCGATCATTTGTGTCGGTGTCAGCCAGCCATAATGGCCGACTGCACCTTGATAGACATAGGGAAGTACGGCATACGCACCGCCAAATGTCAGCAGCGCCGCCTTGGTAAAGAACCAGCCCATCTGGGTCAGGGTGCCTTCCCAGCCATACAATGCGGTCAAAACCCCCATCGGCAATGCCCACAGTGCGGCGCCAATCAGTGCGAGCGATACCAGTTTCAACCAGCTGAATCGGGCATGTTCCGGGGTCGGGGTGTCGTCATCGATCAAGGCCGGGCCGAAGGACTTTTTGGCGGCGCCATGACCACCGACCCTGAACTTCTCGGGCGCCAGGCGGCCGCCGACATAGCCGATCAGCGCGGCGCCCAGAACGATCAACGGGAAGGGAAGATTGAACGCGAAGATTGCGATGAATGAAGCGGCCGCTATCGCCCATAGCCAATTGTTTTTCAATGCCCGAGAGCCGATTCGATGGGCCGCCTGCACGACGATGGCGGTTACGGCAGGCTTGATGCCATAGAAAAGCCCAGCCACCACAGGCACTTCGCCGAAGGCGATGTACATCCACGACAAAGCGATCAGGATGAACAATGAGGGCAGCACAAACAGCACGCCAGCAACCACCCCGCCCCAGGTTCGATGCATCAGCCAGCCGATATAGGTTGCCAACTGCTGAGCCTCTGGCCCTGGGAGCAACATGCAGTAGTTGAGGGCATGCAGGAATCTACGCTCGGATATCCAGCGCCGCCGCTCCACCAGTTCCTGATGCATGATCGAGATCTGCCCCGCCGGCCCACCGAAGCTGATGAAGCCGAGCTTCAACCAGAACCAGAACGCCTCACGAAAACTGATCGCTTGCGGCCTCGACAGCTCTTCTTCATCCATGGGTGTCAAAGCCTCTGGAAACGAATCAGCAGGTAGTGTGCGAGCGGGTACCAGGTACTAACAGAAAGGCATTCTGATTCTTTTGACGGAGCGCAAACCCATTCAGGTTTCAAACGCTACGTTGCGCAAGGCGCCATGAAATAGATGGTGTCCCAGGGCAGGTTCGAACTGCCAACCTTCCCCTTAGGAGGGTCAAATTATGCCCAACAAAACCAGCCATTACCCCGCATTCATTAGGCCAAACCGTCCGGTTGCGTCTCTTCGTACTGGCTGGTACTGTGCTTTTCGCTGGTATCCTGCTGGTACGGACATGAAAGCCAAAATCACACAGAAACTAATCAACAGCCTAGCACCCCAAGAGAAGCACTACCGCGTCTTCGACACGGACCAGCCAGGCCTGTTCATCAGAGTACAACCAAGCGGGCATATGTCCTATATGGTTTCGTGGGCGAGGAACCGGGAACGCTCGTTAGGGCGCGTTGGAAAGCTAACGCTGGCCCAGGCGCGCACCGATGCTGCACGCTACCTTGCCGATGCCCACGAGCACGGCGAGCCGCTGGCAGTGACCCAAGGCCGCAAAGGCGCGGGACTCCCAACGCTACGGGCATTCATTGATGACACGTACCTACCGTGGTTCAAGGCGCACCACAGGGGGTATGAAAAAACACTGCACACTCTGGATAACAACTTCGATGCGATCATGCCCCAGCGCCTTGACGCAATCACGGCCCGCGATCTGGAGCAGCTCCGTACGGACTGGCTGAACTCCGGCAACAAGGCATCCACGGCCAATAGGAAGATGGGGGCTATCAGTGGCGTGTTCTCCCGCGCCGTCGATTGGGAATATCTACCCTCCTCGCCCCTGGACAAGATCAAGCCACTGAAAGTCGATACCAAAGGCCAAGTCCGTTACTTGTCTAAAGATGAAGCCCGCAACCTTAGAAACGCACTGGAGGCTCGAGAGTATCGAGCTTGCTTAGAACGTGACAGCGCAAACCAATGGCGTTCAGAAAGACGAAAAGAGTTGTATCCAGACCTGCGAGAACTTGCATTTACCGACCATCTGAAACCGATGATTATAGTATCGCTTAATACCGGAATGAGGCGTGGCGAATTGTTCAGCCTAACTTGGCCGATGGTAAACTTCGAGACTAAGACAATTACAGTCGGCGGCGACACTGCAAAGACTTCTGAAACTCGCCACGTACCGATGAACGCCGAAGTATTCAACACATTTAAGACTTGGAAGGATCAGAGCGGAGAATCGGCTTTTGTATTCCCGGGGTTGGAAGGTGGCCGGATGGAAGATGTTAAAAGCGCTTGGCTCAAGCTGCTACAGGAGGCGTGCATCGATGGGTTTCGTTGGCATGATATGCGCCACGACTTCGCGTCACGCCTAGTGATGGCTGGCATACCGCTTAATACCGTTCGGGATCTACTGGGGCATACGGATATCAAAATGACCCTCCGCTACGCCCACCTTGCCCCTGATGTGAAAGCAGCCGCGGTGCAGATGCTAAGCACCATTAGCAATTGAAATAAAAGACTCAAAGGTAAAGTTAAAAGATGGATTTTTAACTCTAAACTCATGCCACTTCTCTAAAACCCCCTCATACTTTTCCAATTTGGCAATATCAAGCGCAGGCGACTTGAAAGAAGGGTTAAATAAAGCACTATGATCCTGCTCATCAAAAACCTGGGTAATACCTGAAAATATATCCAAGTTATCCAATATAGTTAGAATTATAAATTTGTCTTTTGTCGATACTGCTGACGGTGCTAAAAAATATAATCTAATTTTAATCAGGGCAGCTATTTCGTGTTCCGCAGATGTTATCGCGTCTTCTAAGGATATAAGGCCATCGCAGCCAGGTATAGGTTTTGCCGCCTCTCCCGGCATCACGAGCTGTTCCTGCGCCGAATGATAAATTAGCTGTTCAAGCATCGAAGTCGCAGAAAGCTCCCGAACCGCGGTCAGCGCCTCGATGCGCAACTTTATCCCGCGATCAACTCGCAACGAGATTGTCTCTGTGCGCTTGCGCTTAGCCATGGCCGGCATTCCGTAATCTGTTGTGTGAGGCAGAAGAGATTGCCATACAAAGCTCCTGATACGCAACGCCACGTAATGACACAGTTTTGTATTGACACTTTATCGTACTGCCAATAATCTTCGATCTCTGCAACCAAACCACCAGAGATAGAAAGCCATGAGCCAACCGCTACAAGCGACACCTCTGGCAGTCGGTCCGGAAGAAGCCGGCCGCATGACCGGCCACAGCCGCAGTGCCATTTACCAAGCCATCGCCGTCGGCGCCCTTAATGCCTTCAAGTCTGGAAAGCGCCGCCTAATCTTGGTGCGCGACCTGGAGTCTTGGATTAACAGTGTTGCAAAGGCGAACGCCCGATGAACGCGCACGATCATCTGCTTCAACCTGTGCGCCTGCGCCGCCTGATATACAACGCAATGGAAGACAAAGCGCTGATCGAGGCCGACACCGATACCGGGTACATCGTTATTGATATGCACGAGCTTGATGCGATGGAGGGGGGCGACGTGATGAGCGTCTTCTCCCCTGAAGAGCTAGCCATCATCGACTGCTTTCTGACCGCTGCTGCGAGGACTTTCGAATGACCATCAAACTGTTTGACCGCGCCGGCCTTGTGCTGGGCCGGCTGACACTAGCTGCAACGGTAAAACTGATCGATCTGGAAGCGCTCAAGAGCTTGGGCGCAGTCCGAGTGGAGGTGGCGAAGTGAGTAAGGCTATGACCACATGCCAAACGCTGGCAATGATTACAAGTGAAGCAATTGACCAGCTTCGTTATCACAAAGAACACGCCTGTTGGCTGGAAGCACTCATGCGAGCTATCAGGACCGATATGAAAACAGGCTCCCACGGCGCAGCAGCCCTTGCTGAGCTTGGGCAGTATCTGGCTTGTGCTTTGGCGAATTACATAGACCGTCAGGCAGAGCATTTTCAAAATGCACTGGACTCAGCGGAAGGCGGGAAATGAAGCGAGAAGAGAAGAAGCCCAAAGCGGTGTTCGAGCACCGCCCGGGTAAAAACACATTGGGTAGCACCAACGCGAGGATTCAATCGTGACAGATTCGAAATCTGACGGCAACGGCAATAAATTGGTGCGGCTTCAGGCTATCGAGCCCCAGATTCTTCTGGACTCGGTTTTGGATGCCCGAGAAATGTGCTCAATGAACTTCGCTAGGCAGGAGTTCGACAACCTGGTGCGCATTCTGGTGCCCATGATTGATCCATTGTTGTGCCATGAGGGCAACACCATCGCCTGCGACATCGCTCGGAACATCGAACAGGTCCGCATCTTTAGCGGTAATTTCTGCTGGCGGCATCGTCACCTTGGCACCTCCTATGGTGTGGTTGGTAAACGGAGCCGAATCGACGCAGGTGGTGAGTAATGAATACCCTCAACTGCACGCCTGATAAACCGATTGTCGACCTGAACAGCGATCAACTCCGCACGCTGATCGACCTCATTGAAGTCGAGCGCAACCACGCTTCCCACTGGTGGACGATGCTCAACGAAATGCGCTGCCGTGGTGAGTTGCCGCATTGGGTGAAAGAACAAGAAGTCGGGGTTGCCCCGGATCATGACCGTTGGTTAACAGATTGCTCCTACACCAACAAGGCGTTGTTCGGGCGTGCCTATGTGCACGGAGAAACCAGCCAGCAGATGTTTCGCTGCCACCCTGACCTGAGGGGCTAACTCATGACCAATTTTCAACACTGCCAATCGGCGGTGACGCTCTCGGCTTGCCCGAAGAAAGACACCGAGCGCAATTCCACGGCTCATCCAATCAGCTTTTTCTTCGTCCAGGTCGCAGATGGTCGCGGCGCTTTCGGCTTCCAAATTTGCCTTACCGACGGCGATTTGGCGCGCGAGTTGTTAGAGGTGTTAGGGCGCGATCTGCTGGGTCGACACATAACGCTCCACTCCCTGGCCAGCCCAACGGAAAACGTTAAAGACCTCGCCGTCTTTCAGTGTATGACAACGCGAATCAAGCAACTGCTGGAGCGCTGCTTACATGAGCCGTCGCAAGGCCGAGCGTTTCTTGTGGCTTACGTGGAGACCTGGCGCCAACAGATGCCTTTGAGCGTCATAGCCTCATTTTTGGAGCATGCGAAATACCAGGCGGATCACGACGAGTACAGCTATCTGCCGCTTCACCAGGCAGCGATTGGGAGGGCTTACCCATGAGTACCGCCAAGCTGTTTTATGTGGTCCATCCGAAGGTCCACAAGGCATTGCTCGGGCCATTTCTGACCGAGGCTGACGCTCAGTGCGGTGTGGTGATCATGCGCAGTCTTGGCGCCATGGTCATGTCCGTTCAGGTCGATCACCTGGACGACATCGCCCGCGGGCATGCAGTGAGTAACGGCAAGGTATGCCGCGCCTTCGCAGGAGTTGGTCACCGTGAATAATGCCCCTGTTCACCACACACCACATCCGCCATCAGGTCCGGAACTCGTGCTGCTGATCGTACTCGTTCTGACAGCACTCATCGGCATGGACAATCTGCTGGAGGTGCTGCAATGGATAGTGTGATGCTGTTCCGTGACGCCCTTCAAGATGTCTACGGCCCGCTGGATTGGGTGCCGGAGCCAGACGGTGCGATTCATCGTTTCCATGTTCCCGGCGACAAGCAGGGCAGCGAAAACGGCTGGTATGTCTTGTACCTGGACAATATCGCCTCGGGTGCCTTCGGCAGTTGGAAAGACGGCGGCACTCGCACCTGGTGCAGCCGTGAACCGGTCGATCATCGCGAGGCGGTCGAGGTGCGCCAGCGGATCGAGCAGGCCAAGCGCCAACGCGAAGACGAGCAACAACAGCGCCAGCTCAAGGCGGCACTCCGTGCTCAGCGTTGGTGGCGTGATGCCCGGCGCGCTGATCCCGCCCACCCGTACCTCATCGCCAAAGGCGTCCGTCCGCATGGCCTGCGCCAGCGTGGTGACGCCTTGCTGGTGCCGCTGTATGTGGCGGGCGAGCTGATCAACCTGCAGCGCATTGCCAGCGACGGCAGCAAACGCTTTCTGGCGGGTGGCCGGATCAGGGGCAGCTATTCGCCTTTAGGCGTCATTGTGCCGGGCCAGCCGCTGTGCATCTGCGAAGGCTGGGCCACGGGCGCCACGCTGCACCAGCACGGTTACGCCGTGGCCTGCGCCATGAACAGCGGCAACCTCAAGCCGGTAGCACTCGCTCTGCGCTCCCGTTACCCAGAGCAGCCAATCCTCATCGCCGGCGACGACGACCGGCTCACCGACGGCAACCCTGGGCGTACGGCTGCCAATGCCGCCGCCGCGCTCGTAGGTGGCCAAGTGGCGTTCCCAGAGTGGCCAGAAAACGCCCCCGCAGACCTCACCGACTTCAACGACCTCTCCAACTGGAAACGCGCCCATGTCCCTGCCTGACAGCAACGTCATCAGCCTTCGGCCTGATGCGCCGACCGTTACGCCTGAGCGTCCCTGCTGGGCCGTGTACGAACACTGGGTCACCAATGAGAAGGGCCGAAAACTGCGCCCGGGTGTGTACCGTCACGGCTTCAAACGTGCAGCGGGCCAAGATGAGGATGACGCCGACAACGACACCAACGACCGCCCGATCATTGATGAATGGATCGCCAGCCCGGTGACCGTGACAGCGAGAACCACCAACAGCGACGACGGCAGCGAGGGCCGTTTGCTGCGCCTGTTCACCGACAGCGGCATCAAGGAGTGGATCATTCCCATGGAGGTGTTCGGCGGCAGCGGTGAGGATGCCCGCCGCCAGTTGTTCGGCATGGGCGTCATCATTGCGTTGAAGAAGCGCGCCGCCTTTATGGAGTACCTGTTGGAGCAACGCCCGGAAGAAGTCTTCGCCACCACGGGCCGTCCGGGCTGGCATGAGTCGGGCGCTTTTGTCTTGCCGGGGCGCACCCTCGGCAGTGACAAGGTGCGTTATCAGGCCAGCGGCAAAGGCCAGAACCTGTTCAGCGTGCGGGGCGAGCTGGCGCTCTGGCAAAGTGAAGTCGCCGCCAAGTGCGCGGGTAATCCGGTGCTGACGCTGGCGATTGGCTGTGCGCTGGCCGGACCGCTGCTGAGTCTGGTTGGCGTGCTCGGCGGCGGCGTGCATCTGGTGGGCGACAGCTCCAGCGGCAAGTCGTTGGCGCAGTTGATTGGCTCCTCGGTGTGGGGTGACCCGGGCGTGTTTGCCGCCAGTTGGGACATGACCAAAGGTGGCTTGGAGATCGAGGCGGCCGGGCGCAATGACACCCTGTTGCCGCTGGACGAAATCAAGCGCGCCGATCCGAAGCGTGTCCAGGAGATGGCCTACTCGCTGGCCAACGGTCAGGGTAAAGGCACCATGACCCGCGAGCGTGAAGGCCGGGCCAAACTGAGCTGGCGCCTGCTCACCCTCTCCAGTGGTGAGCGCTCCCTCTCCGAGCACGCCGCCATTTCCGGCAATGCCGCTCACGCCGGAGCTGAATTGCGCATGGTCGATGTGAACGCCGGCACGCGCGCCCACCGCGCCTTTGATGAGTTGCACGGTCTGGAGGGGGCCGACTTTCACCGCCTGCTCACCGTCGCCGTGAGTGCCCACCATGGCCACCTGGGCTCCGCCTTCGTCGAGCAGCTACTCGCCAGCGACGACCGCCCCGGCCTGCTGGAACACTTCGCCAATGTGCGCGCCAAGTTCGTCGAGGACAACGCCCAAGCCGGCCGTGTGGCCGATCGCTTCGCCGTGATTGCCCTGGCCGGAGAAATGGCCATCGCCTATGGCCTGTTGCCTTGGGCACCGGGAAGCGCCCTGACCGACTGCCAGTTGCTGTACGGCGAATGGCTGGCGCGGGTCGGCAGCGGCAATGCCGAAGACCGGCAAATCCTCGCCGGCATCCTCGACTTTATCGACAAACACGGCAGCAGTCGCTTCTCCGATGTGGATGACCACACCCCGGACACCAAGGTGTTCAACCGGGCCGGCTACTGGGAGGTATCCCTGGGTAAACGTCTGTACCTGTTCAACAAGTCGGCACTGGTCGAAGCGGCCAACGGCTACGGCCTCAGTCGTGTGGTCAAGGCGCTGGATGGAGTAGGGGCTTTCGCCAAGCGCGACACCGACAGAGAGAGCCGCAAGACCAAAAAATATCGCCTGCCCGGTGGCGGGTCGGCGCGCCTGTATGTCGTCGATGCCGAAGCCATGGACCCGGAGGCCGCCAATGTATGACGACCCAACTCCAATGGCCGACTTCACAGGAACCTAGTTTTGTGGGGAACGCGGGGAACAGTGGGAACAGCCAATGTTTCCTGGGCTTTAGGGCGTTCCCCCTTATAGAGATGTTGGGGAACAGGGGGAACACACACCTGTTTTTCTATAAACGACCCTGCCTCTGCCCAGCAATCTGGCTGGAGGTGTTGCGGGGCCTGGTCCTGTCGGAGGTGCGCGGAGCATTGGACTTAGCAACAACACCAACAGTGCTTTGATCACACTTTTGTCTCCTGCCATGGACGCTAGATGATGGGTCGTGTATTTGGGATGAATCAGCTGTAGCGAATGTCGCTGAAGTAAAAATTGCCACCAGCAGCGCGTCCTTATCGCCCTGACCATAGGGCTCGCGACGATAAGCACGTCGCTTGCCGGGCATGCGCAGCCCCTGTACTTCAACGTAGTCAGAAATACAATGAGCGGCGGGCAGGCCACCGCTCACACTCGTCAAGAGGGCGGTGCGTACTGTGCTGAAGCTGCTCCAGCGTACGCCACCACCGAGTTGCGGACTTTATCCTTCTGCTGGTTGATCCTGCACCCACTGCCAGAATAATTGGTAGCCCACCGCAAGCACCACCGGGCCTATGAACAAGCCCAGGATGCCGCTCGTGACCATGCCTCCCAGCGCGCCAATCAGCACGACCGGCATCGGCACATCCACACCCCGTCCCAGCAACAGCGGTTTGAGGACGTTGTCCACCAAGCCGGCAACGAACACAAAGACGGCGAAGATAATGGTCCTCGTGTTGGGCCCCTCGGTGGCCATGACATAGGCGATCACCGGCAGCGTAATCAGTGTGGCCGGTAACTGCATGATGCCCAGTAGCAATACGCCGATGGCCAGCAGACCAGCACCCGGGATACCTTTGAGCACGAAGCCCAGGCCCACCAGCAACATCTGGATGAAGGCAATGCCGACCACGCCGAGCGCAACTGCGCGAATGGTTGCGGTGCACAACTCGGCGATTTTCGGCCCCTTTTCAGTACCGCTGATGCGCGACGCAATATCTACCGCACAGCGGCTGCCAGCCTTACCATGCGCCATGAAAATACCGGCGATGATCAAGGCAACAATGAACATCAGCAAACCTGCCCCGACGCCGGCAATTTTGGTCAACAAGCCCAAACTCACGCCTTTGATTTGCGGCAAGTACTTCGCCACCAGGACGGGAAGATCGGTTGAGGCCTGTGCCCATAATGCCGAGACAGATTTACCCACTAGTGGCCATGTGGCGACTGTGTCGGGCGGCGGCGGGATATGGAAGACCCCCTCCTTCACAAGGTCGATGACCTGTCCGACCGACGAAGCAATCGAGGTGCCCAACAGATAGACTGGCACCACCAGAATAGCGATGGCAATCAGTACAATCGCCGTTGCAGCTCGCCCTTCACTGCGTCCCAGCGACCCCATGATTCGCAGTTGCAACGGGTAGAGCGTGATCGCCAGGATGACCGACCACAGCATCAGATCGCGAAACGGACGGAATATTTCGAAGCAAAACAGAACCAGAACAACAATCAACCCAGCACGAATAAGGACATCGAGCATGCTGCGGGTCAACGATTTTGCGGACAGAGGTACGGGCATCATAGATGTATCCTTGTTGATAGCAGCACAGGTAGGGAACCATTAGCCCTGCATAGACGACGGCCATTCAACAGTGCGACGGCATCCTCCGCCCCACCTGTCACAATGCCGTGAAATAGAAAAGTAACCGAGTGTGTAACTAGTTCTGTGTAATCGGTCGTTCTGCGCGATGCGGCGGCCTTACTCATCGGATTTGGCCGCCTGCGCGGTGACTTCAATGGCCCGAATACTGATCGCCGCAAAGATCGCCGTCATCAGAACGCCGTGAAAACCGAGCACGATGGCAAGGACACGCGAGGTGGCCAGTTTGGGTACCAGGTCGCCATAACCGATGGTCAAGCCAGTGACAAAGGCAAAGTAGATACCGTCAAATGGGCTCCATTCTTCCAGGTGACTGATGATCAGACCGAGCACTACGATCATAAACAGGAGGAGGGAAAAAATCGGCCAGACAACACGAAAGTAAAACCATACCGTTTTGTAGAACTCGCGGCGGACGTGCCTCGCATAAGAAATATGCATGCAATGGGTTCCTGGGATTTAGCGGCATTAGAAATGCGTGACGTACTCACACCCAATAGCGTGACACAAGCGCCAGACTTAGGAACTAGTCGATATGTGCACGAAGCTGTTTTCGATGGCCGACTAAAATCACTGACCAAATTCAAGAGATAGTAGAAACGAACTCAACAAGTGAAGTGAAAAGTAAGGAAAGAAAGGAAAGAAAGCGCGCGTACGCTCGAAACCCATCACTTGATCATCCGCCGCAAACTCTACATCGACAAACCGACGACGCTGGTCAAATACGCGATCGATCACGGAATCATTTTGCAGCAAGAAAAAAAAACGCTGGCCACTCGATAACGCCCTCGGACGTGTAAGCTCCCGCGATCTTTTTTTGGCTGGACACAGCGCAATGCCTCCAGGTCGCCCCCTAAAGTTGCAGCCAGGCCATCTCATTCTGCTGGGGGCGCTGGCCCTGAGCGGTTGCATTCGGTTGGGACCGGACTTCCAGCCTCCGGGCGAAGAGTGGATCAAACATTGGGACACCCCGGCCCTCGAACAATCCAGCCAACGCGGGCCCAGTCCGGATCTGCGACAGTGGTGGCATGTCTTCAACGACCCGGTGCTCGATCAACTGATTGCGCAAGCGGATGCCTACAACTCCAGCCTTAAAATCGCCGGTTTGCGCGTCATGGAGTCCCGCGCCAAGCTGGGCATTACGCAAGCCGGGCTGTACCCGCAACTGCAGCAAGTCAGCGCGGACAGTTTGTACATTGACCGTCACCAATATGGTGGCAACAATCCGCAAGACAGCAATTTGTGGCAACACAGCGGCGGGTTTGACATCGGTTGGGAGCTCGACTTCTGGGGGCGTTTCAGTCGCGCCATCGAGTCGGCCGATGCGACTTACTTTTCCGCCCAGGCCAACTATGAAGACGTCCTGGTCTTGCTGCGTGCCCAGGTGGCGGACACCTATTATTTGCTGCGCACCACAGACTCCCGTTTGCGCGTCGCCCGTGAAAATGCCGCGCAGCAAAAGCGCAATTACGAGATCACCGAAAAACTGTTCAACAGCGGCCAGGATGCCGAACTCGATCTGCAACAGGCCAAAACCCAATACTTGGGCACGTTGGCCAGTATTCCTAACCTCCTGGACCAGTTGCAACGCACGCGCAACGCCTTGGCCGTGTTGATCGGGCAACCGCCGGGCAGCCTGCCACAGGTGATCGATAACAATAGCCTGGTCCCGCTGGTCGATCGCGCCGTGCTGCAAGATGTGCCGTCCAGTTTGCTGCTGCGTCGGCCTGACGTACGCGCCGCCGAACTCAACGTCGCCGCCCAAGGTGCGCTGGTCGGCGTGGCCGAAACCGACTTCTATCCATCGCTGACACTGCTCGGCAGCATTGTCTGGTCGGCGGACTCTCTCAATGGCACCTCCAGCAGCCTGGACCTGATCGGTGGTCCCAGTCTGCGCTGGAATGTATTCGATCACGGGCAGATCGCCAACAACGTGCGCGTCCAGGACGCGCGGTTGCAGCAGTTGATCGAAGCCTACCGCGATAAAGTTCGCCAGGCCGCTCGCGAAGCCGATGATGCGGCTAACGGCCTGATCCAGTCATTGGAGAGCGAACGCATCCTGCGCGACGCCGGAGGGGCTGCCGAACGTTCGCTGGTGCTGGCCAGCGTGCAATTCCGGGAAGGTTACGCCGACTTCCAACGGGTGCTGGACGCTCAACGCGCGCTGCTCGAACAACAGGACAATTACCTGCTGGCACGCGGCAATGCAGTCAGCAATGTCATCGCCCTCTACAAGGCCTTGGGCGGTGGTTGGTACACCCCTCAGCCGTATGTGGACTCGGCCACCCGCCAGGTGATGGAAGAACGCATCGACTGGGGCCACATGCTTGACGATCCCGCCGCCGCACTGCCCGTTTACCCGCTGCCAGCCAAGGAAAATAGCCATGAGTGAAGCCTCGCAACCCTCCCCCGACGCCAGCGAACCGGTAGCGGCCGACCCGGTGAAAAAAGGCATCAAATGGGTGTTGATACTGATCATCCTGAGCCTGGTCTGGTACTTGTTAGCCGACCGGTTCACGCCGTATACGCAACAAGCGCGTGTGGGCGCATTCGTCATTCCGGTGGCGTCGGAAGTCGCGGGCAAGATGATCCGGGTGAACGTACACAACAATCAGACCGTCAAGGCCGGCGAGGTGCTCTTCGAGGTGGACCCGGCGCCCTATCAGATTGCCGTCGATCGCGCCCGCGCCGACCTTGAGACTGCAC
>NZ_JBFUIH010000068.1:0-25457 GCF_056401975.1 Pseudomonas sp. P4_C8
CCCCAGGTCAGACCGTCGCGGATTGATGCCTGCGCTCCTACCGGCCTTCGAGGCCTGAATGTAATCGGCATACCGTGAGCTCAACCAATGTTGGCCAGAAGCCAAAGATGGCTTCCTCGAATAGGCCTTATACATAGATGCAACCGGGTAGCAGTGTTTGAAAAGCAGGTAGACAGTGGGGGCGAGTCCATACATAGGAGCGGGCTTGCCCGCGAAGGCGGTGTATCAGTCAACCTATATATCGACTGATACACCGCCTTCGCGAGCAAGCTCGCTCCTACATTAGATCTACGCCAGCTCAGCGCCTTGTGATGACTACTTCGAGGTATTCGCTTGGCACCACCAGCGACTTCTCCCCCGCCCGGTTCATCCGGTTCAGCAACTCGGTCAGGTCCTGTTCCAACGCCTGGGCACCCTCGGGAGGCAGCGCCGCGAAGGCTTTATGGAGCGGACCGTACCAGTTGCGGAAGACGTCGATGAAGTGCGCCGCCGAGCGATAGCGGAAATTGAAGGTACGGCGCGTCACCTGAACCAGAAAGTCGCGTTCATCGAAGTGTGAATGCAGCCAGGCTTCGGTGCCCCAATTGGACGGCGGCTGTGCCCCCGCCGGTGGCGGCATGTGCCGGCCCAGGGTCTTGAACATCTGCCCGACAAAGCCTTCCGGCGTCCAGTTGGCCAGGCCGATCCGCCCACCGGGGCGGCAGACTCGCGCCAGTTCGGCGGCAGCTTTGGGCTGGTCGGGCGTGAACATCACGCCGAAGGTCGACAGCACGGCATCGAAGCTGGCGTCCTCGAACGGCAACGCTTCAGCGTCAGCCACCTGGAAGGTCACCTCCAGTCGTTCTGCCCTGGCCCGGTCTTCGCCACGTTCCAGCAATGCGGCCACGTAATCAGTCGAGGTGACGTTACAGTGTCGGCGTGCGGCGGCGAGTGTCGCATTGCCGTTGCCGGCGGCCACGTCCAGCACCCGCTCGTCACAGAGCAGGTCGCAGGCTTCGGCGAGTTGCTCGCCGACAATCTGCAACGTGGTGCCGATAACGGCGTAGTCGCCGCTGGCCCAAGAGGCCATCTGGCGGTTTTTCAGGGCAGTGAGATCAATCGGTGTACTCATGAAATCTGCTCCGTAAGGATTGCAACGCAACCACGGCCTATTCCGCCGTGGTGGGATCGATAATGCTCGCCACTTGGGAAATACGGTTGGCCGGGAAACCACTGCGGGTGGCGTGTTCTTTGATGAGCGCTTCGTTGGGTGCGATGTACACGCAGTAGAGTTTGTCACCGGTGACGTAACTCTGAAGCCACTGCACTTCTGGCAGGTCGCGCAACACGTTGCAGGACTTTAGCGAGGCGGCTTTCAAATCGCGCTCTGACAGTGCTCCAACACCCGGGATCTCGCGTTCTATGACGAACTTTGGCATGGCAACCTCTCATTTTTGTTATTGATGACGGGGTCGGAAGCGGCCCCGTTGGCCAACTATCGCCCCAGCACAGGCCAGCGTCCTGCCCGATCGTCGGCCAACCCTGTCCAATCGTCCGGAGGTTGGCCGCGGGGCAGCGACAAGCTCACAATCAACACCATCCGCACATCGGGAAACCGCCATGGACGCCCTGTCACAAACCTTGCGTGTCGTGCGCCTGGTCGGCGCGATTTTCATCAATGCCCGGTTCACCGCGCCCTGGTGCTACCAGTCGCCCAGCGCCGACACGGCGGCACCGTTTCTGGAACCCGGTGCGGAACGTGTGGTGATCTTTCACTTGATCACCGAGGGCGAGTGTTACGTAGAACTCGGTGATGACCCTCCGTTGCTGCTGACGGCCGGCGATGTGGTGGTTTTCCCGCAAGGGCATGCTCATCGCATGTGTTCTAAACCGGGCCTGCCGCCCGCCACCGGTGCACGGCTGGACGCGGTGCTGGCGCGGCGGCCACGGCAGTTGAGTTATGGTGGTGGCGGCGCGGTCACGCGGTTGGTGTGCGGTTATCTGGCGTGCGATACGCGGTTGGCCGGCATGTTGTTGACAGGGCTGCCGGCGGTGGTCCGGGTCAACGTGCGCGGCTCGAATGCCGGCATGTGGCTCGAATCTTCGGTGCGTTATGCCTTGGCCGAAGCCCGCTCGCCAAGGCCCGGTGGTGAAGGTGTGCTGGCGAAACTGGCCGAAGTGTTGTTCATCGAAGTGCTGCGCCTGTACATGAACGAACAGGGCGAAGGGCGTACCGGGTGGCTGGCCGGGGTCGGTGACCGGATTGTCGGCGGTGCGTTGAACGCACTGCACAAAAAGCCCTGTCACGCCTGGACGCTGGATGAGCTGGCGCGCACAGCCGGCACCTCAAGATCAGTCTTGGCCGAGCGCTTTCAGCAATTGGTCGGGAGTTCGCCGATGCAGTACCTGACGCAATGGCGGATGTTGCTGGCGGCCAACCTGTTACGCAGCAGTAACAGTTCATTGATGCGCATTGCCGAAGAAGTGGGTTACCAAACCGATACAGCGTTCAGCCGGGCCTTTCGTCGCGAGTTCGGTGCACCCCCGGCCGCGTGGCGGCGCAGTCAGGCGAACAAACCAATGACCCAAGGCGCGTAGCCTGTGGGCCATTGATTTGATCGATTATGCAGCCGGGGCTTTCGCCTCTTCCAACAGTTGCTGGATCACCTTCTCCTGAGTGTCGTAGCTGCCTTCACCAAAGTGGGTGTAACGCACCTGCCCCTTGGCGTCGATCAGGTAATGCGCGGGCCAGTACTGATTGTCGAAGTTGCGCCAGATCGCGTAGTTGTTGTCGATGGCCACCGGGTAGGTAATGCCAAGCTTTTTCACCTGATCCTTGACGTTGTCGATGATGCGCTCGAAACCGTATTCCGGGGTGTGCACGCCGATCACCACCAGGCCGTCCTTCTCGTATTTCTTCGCCCAGTCCTTCACATACGGCAGCGTGTGCTGGCAGTTGATGCAGTCGTAGGTCCAGAAATCCACCAGCACCACTTTACCTTTCAGGGAATCGTTGGTCAGGGCGGGCGAGTTGAGCCATTCGACGGCGCCGTTCAGTGACGGCATGGCGCCTTGAGCGTTGTCCATCGTATCGGCCTTCACTTTGCTGACGAAGTAATCGACTACTTTCGGCACGGTTTCCAGCACCCCTTTCTCGAGACTGCTTACGCCTTCGGAGGAAGTGCCGGCCAGCAGGGTTTTGTCGGCTCCGGTGGAAATCACCGCCGCCGCAGCCAGCACCGCAACACCGGTACCTCGACGCAGCCACCCGGTGACCGGGATCGACGCTTTCAAACGGTTGACCAGACCGCGACCGGCGAAAATCAAGGTGCCCAGCGACAACGCGCTGCCCAGGCCGTACGCCAGCAGCAACAGGCTGGTTTGCGCATTGGCGCCTTGCAGCATGGCCCCTGTCAGGATCACACCGAGGATCGGCCCGGCGCAGGGTGCCCACAGCAGGCCGGTGGCAACACCGATCATCACCGAACTCAACGGACCGGACAGGTTGCGGTTGTCGGGGTCAAGGCGATTGCCAAGCGCCACAAACGGACGGGCCATCAAGTCACCGACCCGGGCAGAGATCAGCGACACGGCAAACAGCACCATCACGATCAGGGCGACCTGGCGACCGGTGTTGTTGGCTTGCACCACCCACTCACTGCTGACCACGGCCAGGCTGGAGATCAGGGCAAAGGTCAGGACCATGCCGCCGAGGGTGAGCAGGATGGAGGAACGGGTACGTTTGACTCCGGCGAACAGGAACGGTACGACCGGCAGGATGCAGGGACTGAGGACGGTCAAAATGCCGCCCAGAAAAGCGATGATGAACATGGGATCACCTTTGAAATGATGGAGGGCGACAAACAACACAATCCCCCTGTAGGAGCGGGCTTGCCCGCGAAAGCTGAGTGTCAGTCGACATCAATATTGAATGTACTGGCCTCTTCGCGGGCAAGCCCGCTCCTACACTGGATCGGTGGTGTTCACACAACAGTGTTCCGGCTTCAGGCAGTCTGGTTTTCCAGTTGCTGCCCCTGCGGAGTCCGGCTACCGCCATCCTGTGCCAGAAACGCATTCGCGTCCTTGTGCGCCATCGGCGTCAGCTGGAAGCACGTAGCGCTGCCACAACTACTCTGTTCAACAGCGGCATTGGCATGGGCGGCGGCGCCGGCGATGGTGAAGGCAATGGCGGTCAAATAGCGGCTTACGTTATTCATGATGTGTTTCCTGTTTCAAAGGGAGGGGGCAATGGGTGATCGAGGTACTCAGTTGTCCGAGTTGCAGCCATCAGCCACTTTGCGGTAGTCCAGGACCTGGGTTTTGTTCTGCGAATCCAGGTAGGTCAGTTGCGCATCCACCACCCCGCAGATCGGCGTCGCGTCCTGTTTCAGCGACACGACTTTCTTGATGTCCAAATGCGTGCCGTAGGTGTAGGTTTTCGGTGTAACGTCTGCTTCGGCGCGGGCCGACAAGGTGCAGATGTTCAGTGCGGCAAACAGGCAAGCGGCGTAGATGGCTTTAGTGTTCATGGCGGGTTCCTCAAGGCTTCAATGGGTCAGTGGTTCGATTGAGCCGAGGCGGTGTGGTTTGCCTCGTTGGAACCTATTAGAAGCCTGCGAGGTATCTGGTCTGTGTCGAAAACAGACGCGTGTAAATCGGTACGTATCAAAGCCGGGCCCCGATACACAGCGATACAAAACCCCTGAAAAACCGTGTTTTTGCGTCTGCGTGTATCCGTCACCAAGCCAGATACACTGCAATACAAAGGGTGGCGGTCGAGCGGACCCAGGCTCGATAGACTGCGCGATATCCCCCATTGATAGAGGCCAGTCCCCATGGAACATGTCGATCACATTCTCATCGTGGACGATGACCGAGAGATCCGGGAACTGGTAGGCAACTACCTCAAGAAGAACGGTCTGCGCACCACAGTCGTCGCCGACGGCCGGCAGATGCGCGCGTTTCTTGAAACAACGCCGGTGGACCTGATCGTGCTCGACATCATGATGCCCGGCGACGATGGCCTGATGCTCTGCCGCGAATTGCGCGCCGGCAAACACAAGGCCACCCCAGTGTTGATGCTCACCGCGCGCAACGACGAAACCGACCGCATCATCGGCCTGGAAATGGGTGCCGACGATTACCTGGTCAAACCGTTCGCCGCCCGCGAGCTGCTCGCCCGAATCAACGCCGTGCTGCGGCGCACGCGCATGTTGCCGCCCAACCTGGTGGTAACCGAGAGCGGTCGCCTGCTGGCGTTCGGCCGCTGGCGCCTGGACACCTCGGCCCGGCACTTGCTGGACGACGACGGCACCATGGTCGCGCTGAGCGGCGCCGAATACCGGCTGCTGCGGGTCTTTCTCGATCACCCGCAGCGGGTGCTCAATCGCGATCAACTGCTGAACCTGACCCAAGGCCGCGACGCCGACCTGTTCGACCGCTCCATCGACTTGCTGGTCAGCCGCTTGCGCCAGCGTCTGCTCGACGACGCCCGCGAACCGGCCTACATCAAAACCGTGCGCAGTGAGGGCTATGTGTTTTCACTGCCGGTGGAAGTCCTCGGTGCGCCTTCATGAACCTCAACTTCCACTGGCCCCGCACCCTCGCCTCACGGCTGTCGCTGATCTTTCTGATCGGCTTGATCCTGGCGCAGGCGCTGTCCTTCGGCGCACAGTATTACGAGCGTTACGAAAGCGCGAAAAACACCATGCTTGGCAACCTCGAGACCGACGTCTCGACCTCCATCGCCATCCTCGACCGCTTGCCGGCGGCGGAACGGATGAGCTGGCTGAAACAACTGGACCGGCGCAATTACCGCTATCTGCTGGATGAAGGCTCGCCGGGCGAGGCCATGCGCGACACCCCGATTGCGGTGACCTCGATCAAGGACGCCATCGGCAAGGATTACCCGATGACCGTGACCGACATTCCCGGCCCGATCAAACACTTCCAGGTCCATCTGAAACTGACCGATGGCAGCCCGGTCACCATCGACGTACGTCCGTCGATGGTGCCATTGTCGCCGTGGCTACCCTTCGTCCTGCTCGGCCAATTGGCGTTGTTGATCGCTTGCACCTGGCTGGCTGTGCGCATCGCCATCCGCCCGCTGACTCGACTCGCCCAGGCCGTGGAAACGCTCGACCCCAATGCCCACGCCGTGCACCTGGACGAAAAAGGCCCGACCGAAGTTGCCCACGCCGCCAAGGCTTTCAATTCAATGCAGGCGCGCATCGCCGCCTACCTCAAGGAGCGCATGCAACTGCTGGCAGCGATCTCCCACGACCTGCAAACCCCGATCACCCGTATGAAACTGCGCGCCGAATTCATGGACGACTCCACCGAGAAAAACAAACTGTGGAACGACCTCGGAGAGATGGAGCATCTGGTGCGCGAAGGCGTCGCGTACGCTCGCAGCATTCACGGCTCCACCGAAGAAAGTCGCCGAACCGACCTGGATTCATTCCTCGACAGCCTGGTGTTCGACTATCAGGACATGGGCAAAGACGTGCAACTGAGTGGCAAAAGTGGCGCGGTGATCGACACCCGGCCGCATGCGCTGCGGCGGGTATTGGTGAACCTTACGGACAATGCGTTGAAGTTCGCGGGCGCGGCCGAACTGAAGGTAGAAACCAGAATCGGCAGCCTGTCAGTGACAGTCATGGACCGCGGACCGGGCATTGCCGAGGAAGAACTGGCCCACGTGATGGAACCGTTTTACCGGGTGGAGAATTCGCGTAACCGTAGCACCGGCGGGACCGGGCTGGGCCTGGCAATTGCCCAGCAACTGGCGCAGGCCATCGGCGGGTCGTTGACGTTGAGTAATCGTGAGGGGGGGGGTTTATGTGCGGAGCTTGGATTACCGACTCAACCGAGCTGATCTCATCGTTACGCTTAAAGACATCAAGCCTGTCCCAGGTCGTCCAGCGCGTTATCTCGCGGCTGGTCTTTCACCCATTGCCAGAACAACTGATAGCTGACTGCAAGAAGAACAGGACCGATAAACAACCCAATAATGCCGCCGCTGATCATCCCGCCCAAAGCGCCGACCAGCACCACAGGCATCGGTACATCGACGCCACGCCCCAGCAACATTGGCTTTAGCACGTTGTCGACCAAACCCGCGATAAACACATAGATGGCAAATACTACGGACACCGTACTCGCACCCTCACTCGCAAAAACGTAGATGATCACGGGAACGGTTACCAAGGTGGCGGGTAACTGCATGATACCCAGCAGCAACAGCACAAGGGCTAACAAGCCGGCGCCGGGGACCCCCATCACCACGAAACCGGCACCCACCAGCAGCATCTGAATGAAGGCTATACCGATCACACCTAACGCAACTGCGCGAATCGTGGTGGTGCACAGCGAGGTGATTTTTGGCCCTTTTGCAGGACCACAGATACGTGACACGATTTGCACCGCACTGCGGCCACCGCTTTCACCGAACGCCATCAAGATGCCGGCGATCATCAAGGCGACGATGAACATGAGAAACCCCATCCCGGCACCTGCCAGCTCGCTTAAAAGGGATAGGGTGAAGTGCTTGATCTCAGGCAGGTATTTTTGGATCAGGTCAGGCAGGTCCGTGACAGCCTGCATCCAGAGGCTATGCAGCAGTTTGCCCACCAATGGCCAGTGGGCGATCGTTTCGGGCGGTAGAGGAATCTGGAAGCTACCGGTTTTGACCATCGTCATGGCCCCCTCAACCGAATCAACAAGCGACTGACCCAGCAGACAGACAGTTGCAATCAGGACGCCTATAGCAATAAGCACGATTAGAGTCGCGGTGAATCCATTACTTCTACCCAGCTTGCTTTGAAGACTGCGTTGCAGTGGATAGAGCGTGATCGCCAGGATGACTGACCACAGCATCAAACTCATGAATGGACTAAAAATCCGGAAGCAAAAAATCACCATAATGGCGAGCAGCCCCGCGCGAATCAGTACATCGAGCATATTTCGGGACAAGGCCTTCTCGGAAATGGTCGCGGGCGGCATTCATAAGCTCCAGTAGCTGACAACAACGTTGTGAGATCGGTAAATCCAGCATGCGGGCTCAATCAGGGGGATACGCAAAGTATCTACAGCGCCCTTTCTTCATAGGCATAAACACCACCCGGATGCTGGCGAATATTTATGCTTTGGTACGGACAATGATGGAAATCAAAAACTATGAAATTAGAGCTTGATATGGATTTGTCGACGACGCCGGTAAACGCTAATCGAAACGAACAGTAGGACTAAAGCCATCACCATGACGTATTCAACCGAAACTCCTTCTACAGGTTCGTAATCAGAAAACACCTGCGAACGAATCAACTCCTCCAGGTGTAAAAACGGATTCAGTAGCAATATCGGCAACATGGCGTTCGGAATATAAACCGCGGGAACCAGCACACCCGAAATGAAATACAGCGGAAAGAACATCGTTCGGACACACACGTTGATCCCGGGGCTCGCATGGTTAAGCGACGCCAGCACTACACCCAACCCGAAGGAAAACAACAACCCAAGAATGATAATCAATAGCCATTCGACAGGTGCCTTGATGGACACGTCAAAACCATATCCAGCAAAAATCAGCACCAGAATGATGTACACGACGATGGCGAAAAACGTTTCGACTAACGTTCGAGCTATCAGGATATTCAGCGGATTGATCTGCCTATTGGCAAACGATGCCCGCTTGGCGCAGGTGCTTCCCATCAGACGCAGGACGATATTTCGAAAAAGCAAGAACGGCACCAACCCTGCCAATACAAAGATGGAAAAATCGATGCCTACAACTGTTTGTCCACCGTTCTGTGCAAATAAATGAGTGAACAACACTAAATGACAAACCGGTTCAAGCAGAATCCAGATACCTCTCATACGTCGCTCATTGACGCGCGCACGTACCTCATGCAACACGAGCGCCGCAATCACTGTTTTTCTATTTTTTAGAAGTGATCGATGTTTCAAAGGTCTTTACTCCCAAGAGGCGTAGACCGACTATCAAGCAGGACGCTGCGAAACGAACAATTTGTAACTATTAATTCACGATAATTCATAGTCCGAAATCATCTTCAAGCCTGCCGGATTACTCGACATACCCTGCCGCATGGCGATGATACCTACCGCCCCCTGTGCCAAGGACTGTACGGAGTCCTATAACGTCGCCTGATGAGTCAGGTCTTGCAGGCTGATGGAGATGACGGGGAAGGCGTTAGCTAACACAAAAAGAAGACCGGCACCGATCGTCAGCGCCAAATGTTGTTGCAGACTGAGCTGACTGCCTCGATCCAGTACCGCCGCACATCGAACACAGCGTGCGACCTGATTCCTGGTCAGCGGTGCCGGCTTGTATACGCCATCGCAGCGCTCACAAATAATCCAGACTGTGTAGGTAGACACAGGCTCGCCCAAGTCAACTCGAAGCGCAGCATCTTGCCTGCCAACCTGAATTTACAAAGTCAAAACTTCTCAATAATTGTGATTTGCAGCCCACCTGATAGTGATCACGACTCTGAGTGCCAGGGTCCGGCGCCCTTTCACAGACTCGACTCCGCTCGCGTGACGGACTGGATCCGGACGTGCAATCATACTGATAGGACGCCTCGTTCACGACCTGCCAATTTTTCAAATAAATCAACTATATACACGTCTCAACCAAACACCTTCAACTGCAAGAAATCACGGATGCATCATGGATACCCTGACGAGTACTACCACGCAAAGTGGTCCATTCTTTAGCTACACCATCAGATGCTCACAACGAGGGCGATCAGCAATTTTTTTTCCTCAACGCCAGCAGATGTCCTTGATCGAAGGAACCTCAAAATATCAGGTTGAGTTAGGGTTTTCCCCCAGTCGATTACTCGAGTTGATGGTGAGAAACGCTGATGTTGTTGTCACTCGCAACGAAATACTTGAGTACGCATGGCCAGAGCGTGTCGTCACACAAAGTAGCCTCAATCAAGCAATTTCACGATTACGAGAACTACTCGGGGATGAACAAAACAAAGAAATCATCCAGACCATTCCTCGCCGCGGTTATGTCTTCAACTCAAGCTTTCTTACTGCTGCAGTAGAGCTTTCAGAGACGGGCGACGACTGTGGTGACACACCGACTGTTATTGAAAATAACACCCACCTGCACTCCAAATGGGATGCCTTGCCTGAACACTGGCAGAGGCCAGTCAGGTTGTTTTTGGTGACAATCACGGCATTGATGCTAAGCACCCTGCTTTGGCGTGTTGATTGGGATCTGCTGCTTCAACCTAATCTTGTCATCGATACGCAACAAGAAAACAATCAACGTCTGATTTATAYGGCTCCCAACCTGAGTTCTTTAGAATCACTCCAGAATGACCTATCAAAAATACGCGAGCGTCTTGTACTTTTTTCAAGTAGCCCTGGAACTCTCATGTTCAACCGCGCACAAAACTACTATGACATCACCTGCATCCATCAAGGCGTAACAAAATTCATTACCGTTTACCGCACCCAACTGGCGACCATAAATGATCAACAATTGCGGGAGTGCCTGCGATGATCAGACTGAACAGCATACTGTGTGGCTTGATAGTCACCTTCGGAGTTGGCCATGCAGGGTATTCATTTCTAGAACGGGCACAACCAATTACTGGCGCCTATTTTTCTACCGGACTGTTTCTGATGAGCGATGGCAGCAGCACCCCTGTCAGCATTCGAATGCAACTAAAAAGCAACAGCCTTTATGAGTACATCCAGGTAGGTGCCTGGTATCAGGATTATTTCAGGGACGTAGACGCTCATATAGCGGGAAATTTAAAGCTGAAAAACATTTCTTCCAACTCTTCAAAAGTAACAGCCCCCCCAAGCTACAGCGACGAAGACATTGTATTTAATAATGCCTACAACAGTAAGCCCGGAACCCTCCTGACCCTCTATACGCTCCCTCATGACAAAGATACATTATGTTTTTACATTAAGGAGCTAAATAAAGTTAGATGTTTCGGCCAGAATCGTTCCCGCGAACTTCACCCGTGAAGCGATGACTTCCAGCCAGGTTTCTACAACCTCTGCGAATGGATCTCGTGAAGAATGGGTTAGTCCCGCTGACAAAAATCAAGAGACTGCTGTAGTTCAGAGAGTGAAGAGCGGAAAATGCGAGCTTTTTTTCAGGAAAAAATCGTGAATTGATGTGAATTGACATCTATTGACTTCGCGTTTGGAGGCATCTGCTTGATAGTTCCTACAGGACCTATCAAGCAGATGCTCAAGCAGGTGTTGAGTGCGCGTGTTCGGCCTCGAAGAGAGGATGCCCCTCACCCTCACCTCCTTCAGATATTAGCGACTGCATCATTTATTGGATGCTATTTTTACCTTGCGTATCTTTAAGGCAAAAACATGACTTCCACAGACATACAAGAACCCCGCCTTTCTAAAGAATCGCCTCAGAGCGTTGATACTGTAAATACACGCACGATTCCACCCCCTCCTGGCTGCCATGTCATTCGCTGCGCAAAGCCAGAACATTATGTTCACTTCGAGCCTACCTGTCAGTTACTAACATTTTTCTTTGGAGAACAGCTGACCTCCAAAGTGGAGCTTAGCTTTTCCTCTTCCCGCCTGCTGGAATTGTTAATTACAAGGGCTAATACTATTGTCGCCCGAGAAGATATCCTGGCCTATGCCTGGCCTGGGCGCGTTGTCACTCAAAGCAGCCTGAATCAAGCCATTTCCAGCATAAGAGAGCATCTGAGTGATGAAGTGGCCAAAGAAATCATACAGACCATGCCTCGTCGTGGGTATCAACTCAACTCTCGTTTTCTAATTCCTCCCGAAGAGCGGCCTGCATTCCAGCACGATATAAATCTGGCACCGACTATTGCTGCCTCCCCCTCAGGCGAGCGTACTGCCCTCATGCAATGCATAGTTAAGAGTCGCCGTATTTTTCTTTTATTACTTATTGCATTCCTGTTCGCGACCCTCGTTTGGCGTTCCAATCTTACTCTGCTTGTGCAGCCTGGACTGGCCGTTAGCACTGAACACATCGGCAATAAAAGCCTTCTGTATACGGCTCCTGACAACGAAAAACTTGCAACTCTATACACTGAAATCAGCCCCTTGCGGGATAGGTTACTGGCAATTTCAGGAGCGCCCATCACATTATTATTTAACCGCATGTACAATTATTTCGATGTCATTTGCATCAATCAATACGGCAGTGTTTCTACCATCCTTATGCACCATTCCCAAATAACAAAAATCAATGATCATCAACTATTGGCCTGTGTAAAATGATCCGCTCAGATTTATCGCTCTTCATCGTGGCACTGCTGCTGACGCTCGCTCACCTTGTGTATTCCACCCTTGAGCGGCATCACCTCTACGGACCTTATTTCTCCCAAGGCATCGTCTTGTTCGAAAACGGTGAATCGATATCCCAAAACGCGCGCTTACAATTCCAGAAAAATAATGTTTACGATTTTCAACAAATCGACAGCACATCTCACATTACGCCGCTTGGGATCAAAAGCACTTTCCGGGGTAGTTTCTTTTTAACCACCCTCTCTAAAAACCAGAGCCTGAACAGGGCATCAAAAAAATATGCCCACAGTCAGTTGGCCTATAACCAAGCTTATTATGCAAAGGAAAACATGCCGCTCACGTTTTACAGGCTGCCCACCCGACCCGACAATTTCTGCGCCTATATAGTCGAGCTTCAAAAACTGCGATGTTTTGGATTGGCACACTAGAACCCTCACCACCTGACTCTCCAGCAACTTGACTCCGGACTGATACAAGGCGGCGACCTGAGCATTCCAACTGTCACGCCTCTTCGCTTATCACCTCGGCGCACAGAGCATTTTTCACAACTATTAATGCCGTGATGTGCGCCGTTCAGTGGTACCAAAAGGATGGGACTCGCGTTCTGAAACGTAGTCCAGTGCACTCAGAGCCTAATAAATTGCACCAAGCAGGAGCTACCAATGAAAGACAAATTGTTACCGAACGGACTACTTTTACGGTGTGCATTTTCAGTAGCGCTGCTGAGCACCTTACTGACGTCTCAACAAGCAGCCGCTCACGGTTACATCACCGACCCTCCAGAGCGCGCCTATTCCTGCATTCCGTCACTCGGCTTAAATACCAATTGCGGGGCAGCACAATACGAGCCTCACAGCGTCGGTGAGGGCACCAAAGGTTTTCCAGGCTTGGGCCCTGCCGATGGAAAGATCCCCAGCGCCGGTAACCCGTCATTCTCTGAAATGGACATTCAAACAGCCAGTCGCTGGCATCTGAACGAAATCAAAGATCGCACCATCAAGTTTGCCTGGTACTACACCGCGGGCCATAAAACGACTCGCTGGGAATACTTCATCACCCGAACCGGCTGGAATCCGAACGAACCACTCAAGCGTTCGGCTTTTGACGCCGCTCCATTTTGCACCGTCCAAGGCAATGGCCTCCCACCGATTAACGGTGCGGTAGGCGGCTCAGGCCCGGGCAAGGAAAAGCATACCTGCGTGGTTCCTGCCGACCGTAGCGGACACCATGTCATTCTGGGTCTGTGGACAGTTGATGACACGGCCATGGCCTTCCACAAGGCAGTGGATGTAAACATCATCGCGGATGGCGGCCCAGGTGGACCTGCCGATGGCTGGAACAGTGTGGGCAACATCACACCCAACCAACCCCTGCAAGTCGGTGATCAAGTCAAGGCGCGAGCCTTCATTGGCGGTACCGAGAGCCCTGAATACAGCGTGGGCATCCGTATCGAAACAGCTGAAGACGGCGTTGCACAGAACTGGTCATTCAAACTGGCTGAAAAGGTCAATGCGACCCAGACACTGATCCGTGCCGGTGTGCGTGATAGTGAAGGCAATATCGCGCCTGTCAAAGGCACCAACACCTTGTACGCCAAAGCCGAAAGTGGCGTCACCAGCTACCAGATGCAAACGGTTCTGGTGGGCGACCCGGACGCCTATCTGCACTTTCATAACATCGCGACTGAGTACGAACTAGACAAAGGCAAGGCCAATGTCGACTTCACCGTGATGTCCAACCGCGAACTCAACGTTGTAGCAACCGTACTGGATGCCAACAACAAGCAAGTGGGTGAAGCAAACCAACGGGTCAACGCTACGACAGCATCGTTCAGTGTTCCTGTGATCAGCTCGCCAGGTACACACCAGGTATTGCTGGTGGGCCGCAGTGACGATGGCCGGGTCAATCTTCAGGACGTTAAACGCATTGAAATGACCGGAGAAGCAGGTAGTGGCGATTATGAATTCGAGTTCCCGAACGAACTAGCCAGCTACAGAGCAGGCACTAAGGTGCTGCAGCCAAAAGACGGCAAGGTCTATGAGTGTAAACCGTTCCCTTATGAGGGCTGGTGCAAGATCTATAACCCGAATGCCAACCAGTATGAGCCGGGGATAGGCTCCAACTGGAAGGATGCCTGGATCGCCCGGTAACGCCATCCAAAGTGAGGCCGGACAACCTGTGCGGGCTGTCGGCTTCACAACGGCTGTTTGAAAAACCGGCAAGCCGCGTCAATCGAGTGTCGTTTTGAGCCGATGCTCCTGCAGCGGTCATCCACCGCGCCCGGATATTCCATCGCATTTTTTCTGAGTCGAATGGCGCTTGAGTTTTTCATTTACGGCAATCCCGGGCTCGCTCCCAATACTTTTCAGAACGGCCTTGCTGGTTCTGCCGTTGAGCTATGCAAGCGTATTGCTCTGGCAAGAGCGGGCCTGGCGCAACACCTTGCCCAAGGTGGAAAACCTGCCTGCCTCCCCTGCCCCGGCACGCGATGAGCGTCAGGCGTTCAATCCCCGTGCAATTGCGGCCGTGCTTGGCCTGGCTGGACAGGACGCCCCGGCCCGCAGCACCGAAGCACTGGTGCTGAGGGCCAGCTTTGTCTCAAGCGCGGGAGACTCGCGCGCGTTGCTCGCGGGTGCCGAAGGTCAGCGTACCTACCAGGTGGGAGACACCTTGCCGGGCGGCAGCGTATTGCGCCGCGTCGAAGTGGCGCAGGCGGTTTTGTGGCGGGACGGTCGTGAAGAGGTGTTGCCCCTGGAAACAACAGGCAAGCCGACATTGCGATTGCTTGAACGTGACGTACACAACGCAGTTGTCGAGCCTTCGTCCCACCATCTTCAACCGACCACACATCGAGACCAAAGTGATTGACTGCACGAATACAGACTGGCGGTTTTCACCGCGACGCTGGCTACAATCCCTGATTCTGGCGCCCTTGATGTTTCAAGGCGTTGTTCTGGCCCAAGTCCCTCAATGGCAGTTGTCCATGAAGGATGCGGAACTGCGCGACGTCGTCCAGGAAATGTCCTCGATTCTCGGTGCTACGGTGATCCTCGACCCCCGTGTCCAGGGACGTATTACCGTGCTTTCCCGCCAGCCGCTGGACCGCGAAGGCGTTCGTCGCCTGTTTTACTCCGTGCTCGAAGCCAACGGCTTTGCCACTGTCGATCAGGGCGATCGTTTGCTGATTATTCCGGCAGCAGAAGCCAAGGCCCGGGCCGGCACCGGGCAAGCCGCCTCGCCGGCCGAGTTCGTGACCGAGGTCATGACGCTCAATTCAAGTGTTGCCGTGGATCTGGCCGGGTTGATTCGGCCTTTGGTTACGGCCCATGGTTACATTGGCCCTTCCGCATCGGCCAATGCGCTGGTCGTCACCGACAGCGCGGAGAATGTTCGGCGCATCGCACATATCGTGCGACAACTGGACTCGGGCGCCAAGAATGCCCACGCCGTCGTCGAGTTGCGTCACGGTCTGGCCGCCGAAATCGCCAAGGTGATGGAGCAATCCCTCGGCAAGCAAAACCTGGAGTCGGGTAGCCAGGTGATTGCCGATTCGCGCAGCAATCGCCTGCTAATCCTGGGGACTCAGGTCGCACGTCAACGCCTGATTGATATGGCACGTTCACTGGATACACCGGCCAATGCCCAGACCGATAATGCCAAGGTGATCCGTCTTCGCTTCAGTGACGCCAAGCAACTGGCAGAAATGCTCGACTCTATGGGCCAAGGCATGAAGCCCCCCATGGGATCCGGTAGCAGTAAAGAGCTGACGTCCTCCATGCCCGTCGTGGTCAAAGCCGCCGAGAGTCAGAATGCCTTGGTGGTGATTGCCGAGCCGGCTCAGCTGCGGACGATTGAGAGTATCGTGCGCCAACTCGACCAACCTCGCGCCCAGGTGTTGATCCACGCGGCGATCGTAGAGGTATCCGGCGACATCAATGAAGCCCTCGGCGTGCAATGGCGCGTGGATAGCGGCGATGTAAAAGGTGGCATTACCTTCCCGGCGGCGGGCAGCACCCTTGGCGGGTTACTCACGTCTGATGGGGGGGTGAAATTGCCGGACGGTGCCGCCTTGAAAATCGGCAGCGACAGCTTCAGTGTGCTGGTCACGGCGCTGGCCAGCAATGCGCGCAACAACCTGCTGTCGACGCCCAGCCTGTTGACGCTGGACAATCAGCAAGCAGAAATCCTGGTCGGGCAGAACGTCCCTTTCAAGACGGGCTCCTACGCGACGTCGGGCAGCGGTGCGGACAATCCCTTCACGACGGTGGAGCGCAAGGATGTCGGCATCAGCCTGAAGATCAAGCCACACATCAACGAAGGCTCGACCCTGAGGCTGGAAGTCGAGCAGGAAAACTCGGAAATAGCCCCCTCCTCCAGCGGCTTGACTGACGGCGATCTGATCACCAACAAGCGGGCATTGAAAAGCACCATTCTGGCTGACGATGGCGAGATCATCGTGATCGGCGGGCTGATCAGGGACAGCGTGAGGACGGTGGAAAGCAGTGTCCCTTACCTGGGGCGCATTCCGCTGATCGGCGGGCTGTTCCGCTCCAGTAATGACACCCACGAAAAGACAAATCTGATGGTGTTCCTGCGGCCAACCATCGTGCGCAGCCGGGAGAATCTGGCCGAAATCACCAAAGACCGTTACAACGACTTGCGTGATCTCAGCAAGCCGGGGGTGCGGCAGAGCAACTCCCTATTGCTGCCCAAGGACCCCCACCAGTTGTTTCAGGGAGCAGATGACAATCAATTGATTGATCTGCGCAAAGAAAAGGTGCGCTCCCAATGAGCCAGGAGACAGTGCTGGATCTGCAACTTCCCTTTGGATTTGCCCGTCGATTCGGTGTGCTGATCGAAGGGAAATCCGTAGAGGCGCGCGTACTGTTTCGCGACGACACACCGCTAACTGCACTGGCTGAAGTCAGGCGCCTGAGTGATCGGGATCTGCCGTTGCAACGCATCGACACTCAGACGTTCGCAGTGCGCCTGGCCGCTTGTTATCGAGAGGGACAAAGTGCAGCCGAAGAAGTTGCCCAAGGCCTGCACGATGATCTGGATCTGGTCAGCTTGGCCGATCAGGTGCCCCAGGCGGCAGACTTGTTGGAGCAAGAAGGTGATGCACCGATCATCCGTCTGATCAACGCGCTGCTGAGTGAGGCGGTGCGAGAGAAGGCTTCGGATGTCCACCTGGAGACCTTTGAGCAGTATCTGTCCGTGCGAATGCGGATCGATGGCCAGCTGCGCGAAGTGTTGCGGCCCAAGCGCGAACTGGCGAATTTGCTGGTGTCGCGGATCAAGGTCATGGCCCGCCTGGACATCGCCGAAAAGCGTATCCCGCAGGATGGCCGCATTGCCTTGCGCCTGGCGGGACACGAAGTGGATGTCCGGGTCTCGACGCTGCCATCGGCGCATGGCGAACGTGTGGTTTTGAGGCTGTTGGACAAGCAGTCCGGGCACCTGGATTTGGCACGATTGGGGATGCCTGCAGAAACGCTGACACGCTTGCAACAAATGCTCGGCAAACCCCATGGGATATTCCTGGTCACCGGCCCCACCGGTTCCGGCAAGACCACCAGCCTGTATGCAGCGCTGACCCATCTGAATGATCAAACGCGCAACATCCTCACCGTTGAAGACCCCATTGAATATCACCTGCCAGGCATTGGGCAGACACCGGTCAACACAAAAGTGGATATGACCTTTGCGCGTAGTTTGCGGGCGATGTTACGTCAGGATCCGGACGTGGTGATGGTGGGAGAAATCCGCGACACGGAGACCGCCGAGATCGCAGTGCAAGCGTCCCTGACCGGGCACCTGGTGCTGTCGACGTTGCACACCAACAGCGCTGTTGGTGCAGTGACCCGTCTATTGGACATGGGAATCGACGCCTACTTGCTGGCCTCCTCTCTGGTGGGAGTACTCGCTCAGCGCCTGCTGCGCAGCCTGTGCAGTGAATGCAAAACACCGTATGTGGCCGATTCGGCCGAGAGCTTGCGTCTTGGACTGACAGCCGACTGCGCACCGCAATTGTTTCGGGCTCAGGGATGCAGCCAGTGCCAACAGGGGTATCGCGGGCGTATTGGAATCTATGAATTGATCACTGTGAACCCGGTGTTCGCCTCTTTGATCCATCGCGGCGCCACTGAACCAGAGCTTATACAAGAAGCGCGAAACACCTCTCTCAGTCTGTTTCAGGATGGCCAGAGGCGGGTGCTCGATGGCACCACCAGCCTCGATGAATTGTTGCGGGTAACTCAGGAGGACTGACCATGCCGGCATTCGAATATCAGGCAAAAAACAATAACGGCCGTACGATCCGAGGCAGCCAGGAGGCCGACAGCCCACGACATGCCAGGCAATTACTGCGCGAGCAGGGCTTGTTGCCGACACGCGTTCAAGCTGCCAAACGCACAGCGGGGGCTGGCGGTCGATTCACCCGTAATACTCGCTTGAGTGCCAGCGAACTGGCACTGGTGACACGACAGTTGTCAACACTGATTCAAGCATCGCTACCACTGGAAGAAGCCTTGCAAGCAGTGGCCTCCCAGAATGAACAACGTCGAATCAACAGCCTGTTGTTGTCGGTGCGTAGCCGCGTTCTGGAAGGGTACGCACTGGCGTCGGCCCTGGCAGGTTTTCCACGGGCATTCCCTGATCTGTACCGTGCCACGGTCGCGGCCGGCGAACGTTCCGGACATCTGGATCAGGTACTGGAGCAACTGGCCGACTATACCGAGGCAACCCAGCTATCGCGTCAACGTATTCAGCTGGCGCTGGTCTATCCGCTGATTCTGATGTTCGCCTCGCTGATCATCGTCGGTTTCCTGCTGGCTTTTGTGGTGCCGGATGTCGTCAAGGTTTTTGTCGACAGCGGTCAGCCTTTACCTTTGCTGACCCAAGGACTGATCGCCCTGAGTGATGGATTGCGCATTTATGGTGTGTGGCTACTGTTGCTGATGTTTGCGTTGATGGCCGCCGCCCGTGCGGCTCTGCGACAGCCCTCCGTGCGGCTGCGCTGGCATGACCTCTTGCTCAAGATCCCGTTGTTGGGCGGGGTATTGCGGGCCACTGAAACAGCGCGGTTTGCCAGCACCCTGGCGATTCTCGGCAAGAGCGCCGTGCCGCTGGTGGATGCGCTGGAAATCGCCGCGGCAGTCATTTCGAACCAGATCATCCGGGCCCGCATGAGCGATGTCGCCCGTTCAGTTCGTGAGGGCGGCACCCTGACCAGGGGCCTGGAACGCGGTGGGGATATCCCGCCGCTGATGCTCCACATGATTGCCAGCGGCGAGCGGGCCGGAGAGCTGGACAGCATGTTGGCCCGTGCCGCCGAGCAACAAGAAAAAAACCTGGCGGCGCGAATAGCGCTGGCCGTAAGCCTGTTCGAACCCTTCATGCTGGTGGTCATGGGCGGCGTCGTGCTGCTCATTGTCCTCGCCATCCTGATGCCGATTCTTAGCCTTAATCAACTGGTGAACTGATCATGACACCTGCCCTGCACAAAACACCCCGCGCACAGCGCGGTTTTACGCTGATCGAAATCATGGTGGTCGTCGTGATTATTGGCATCCTGGGGGCCATCGTTGTGCCCCAGTTCATGAGTCGCCCCGACCAGGCCAAGGTAACGGCGGCCAGCACCGACATCCAGGCTATCGCGACGGCCCTCGAAATGTACCGCCTCGACAACCACAACTACCCCTCGACACAGCAGGGTCTTGAGGCGTTGGCCAAACGCCCCGTGGGTATGCCGGCAGCAAAAAACTGGAGCCCACAAGGCTACCTGAAAAAACTGCCCGTTGACCCTTGGGGCACGCCTTATCAATACCTCAATCCCGGCATCAAAGCGGACGGCTACGATCTTTACTCCTTCGGTTCCGACGGCGTTGACGGTGGTGAGGGCCATGCCGCAGAAATCGGCAATTGGGAGAACTGAAGGTGAAACGGGAATGCCAGGGGTTCACCTTGATTGAAATGCTGATGGTCATCGTGGTCATCAGCGTAGTGGCTGGCATGGTTCACGTGGTGGCCAGTAAGAACCCGGGGCGAGAGGCACTACAGCAGGCGCATCATTTCCGCCAGTTACTGCAAACAACACGCGAAAGCGCTGTACTCGAAGGACGAGAGTACGGGCTGCACGTGGAAAGCGAAAACTACCAATTAATGCGTTTAGAGCAGTCAGTCTGGCGCCCGCTCGGGCCAGTCCACCAGCTCCCTGCAGGATTGTTCATGTCACTTGAACAAGAGGGTCAGCCTCTCGTTCTGAGTGAACATCCAGGTCACCCGCAGATCCTCATGCTCAGCAGCGACGAGTTCAGCCCGTTTACCCTGCACTTATCAACCCGAACCCAACCATGGTTGAGTATTTCCGGTGATGGTGTTGGCGAGCCGCTCATTAATGAAAACTGAACGCGGTTTCACTTTGTTGGAGGTGATGATCGCGCTGGCCATCTTCGCCACCCTGGCAGCGGCGGCCTTGTCAGCCAGCCAATACGTGCTGAAGCAAAACAGTGGGTTGGAAGAGCGTCTGTTTGCGGCGTGGTTGGCAGATAACCAGTTGAATGAAGCTAGCCTGCAACGCCACCCGACACTGGGGCGACAGCAGTTCGTTGTCGAGTTTGCACAACAAGACTGGGTCATCCACCAATTCATTCGTCCTGCGCACGACCAACGCCTGCTTGAGGTTGAAGTCAACGTACGCCGCGCCGAAAGCGATGACATCGTGAACCGGAGCCAGCGCTGGTTGCAGGCCCGCAATGAATAAACAGGCCGGCTTCACCCTGCTGGAGCTGATGATCGCCATGGCCGTTTTTGTCTTGCTGGGGCTGGCGTGCTGGCGCCTGTTCGATAGCGTAGCGAGCGCCGAACGTAGCAGCGTTGCTCATCAACAGGCCTTGCGCAGTCTAATGCGCGCCTTTGCGGTAATTGAGCGCGATGCTCTTCACGTCGTGGAACGCCGACCGGGCCGGACCTTCCTGCTGGATCAGGGATTGTTGAATTTTCAACGAGGTAACTGGCGAAACCCGCTTGATCAGTTACGTAGTGAATTGCAGGAAGTCAGCTACACCGTCGAGCACGGCGTTCTCTGGCGTCATAGTCGTTCTGCGGAACATACGGTTTTACAGCGTCAGAAGTTGCTTGAAGGGCTAAGCGATGTCCGATGGCGTTTGCTCGATGAAAAAGCAGGCTGGCGCCTCTACTGGCCGCGCGATGCAAACCAGTCTCCGGTCGCTCCGATAGCGTTGGAACTGGTGTTTACCCATCCTCGATTCGGCGAGATTCGACGGGTCTTCGCGTTGCCTCAGGTGGTGCGATGAAGGGCCGTCAGGAAGGGGTGGCACTCATTACCGTTTTACTGGTGATGAGTCTGGCGTTGTTGCTGGTGAGCAGCCTGTTGCGCAGTCATCGTCTTGCGGTACAAAGCAGTGCCCAGCTACTTCATCGATTGCAGCTGCAGCAGTCAGGGTTGAGCGCGGAGACGTTGGCGCTTCAGTTTTTACAAAATGCTCAGTGGCGCGATTCAAAAAGCGTGAACCTGGGACAGGAATGGGCCCGGCTGGGGACCACCTTCGAACTCGACGGTGCCACCGCGCGCATCGACATCGAAGATCTGGCCGGTCGGTTCAACTTCAATCAATTGCTCAAACCCGGACAGGTCGACCAGATCACCCTCGGTCGTTGGGCGCAGCTCCTTCAGGTGTTGAACCTGAAAGCGCCGGACCTGACCCGGCTGCGACCACCCTACAACGCCGGGTTATTGTCCGATATCTCCGAGCTGCGCCTGGTTCCCGGCATTGATGCCCAATGGCTGTCGCGCATTCGACCCTGGATCGCCCTACTCCCCGCAGACGCCACGTTGAACGTCAATACCGCGTCCACAACACTGCTTTCCACCCTTGAAGGCATGACACCCGCCACCGCCCGGGCATTGGTAGCACAGCGTCCACTTGCGGGATTTTCCAGCGTCCAGGCGTTTACCCAGGCCCCGGTCATTGAGGGTTTGGGCGTAGCCAGCCATGGGTTAGGGCTGACCAGTCGCTGGTTTCGCGTCACAGTGCAGATTGAGATTGGGCAGCGCCACCTGCGGCTGATCAGCGACTTCGAACGGAATCGGCACAACGGCCGGCTTCAACTGCTGCAACGGCGTTTCGTTCCTGCGTACGAGAAGGAAATCAGCCCATGAAAACCTGGCTCTACCTCACCGCCGAGGGCCTGAATCAGCCCTCACACGACTGGACTTGTTGCTTGTGGCAGGACAACCAAGAGCCTCAGACAATGTCACTGGCGCAAGCGGTCCCCGCATTAAGGGGGAGTCATGTCGAGTTGATTCTGCCAATGGAATCGTGCAGTTGGTGGCTAAGCGAAAAATGGCCCTCGCGCAGGCGCCCCTCTGCCCAGGCGTTGGCCTATACCATCGAGGACCACTTGGCCCAAGAGCTGGACACCTTGCATATCGCGGCGGGAACCGCGGATGGGCAACAACGCTATCCGATGCTGGCGATCGACCGGCAACGGCTTGAATCGATACTCGCACTGTTGACAGGTGCGGGGATCGAGCCCTCGAATATTTATGTCGATGCCGACCTGCTTCCCGGTGATCAGGCATGTGGTGCGTGGTGGTTCGGACGCTGGATAGTGGGGGGCACACTGGAGGCACGTCTGGCACTCGACGATGAAGCAAGACAGACACTGAATGAGACGTTACCAGCGCAGATGAATTGGCTGGATGAGCCGTCACAATTGCCCGGTATATTGAGTGCCAATGCTGCGCGGGCGATCAATCTGCGTCAGGGTCAGTTCAGTCTGGCACAACGTCGTTGGCCGGTGCGTTCGGTGCTCGCCGCGCTGGTTGCAACCGTTCTTATAGCGTGGGCATTTACCCTGACCCGCAGTCATTTTCTTGAGCAAGAAAGTGCAAGGCTCTATGCCCACAGCGTTCAGCGTTTCAAGTCGATGTATCCCGAGCAGACTCGCATCGTCGACCTCGCAGCCCAACTCAAAGCACAACTGGCCAAAGATGGCGTGAGCCGGACCACCCAGCTTGCCCGTTTGCGCGGACTTGCAGAGCAAGTCATCGGAGGTAGCAGCGTTGAGGTGCAACGCATTGAGTACCGGATAGGCGAAGGCTGGAAAATCCAGCTGACCGCGAACACTTTCACCGAGCTTGAACAGCTGCGTGTGCGCAGCAACCAGAGCCAGCTGCCTATCAAGCTCGGCAATACCAGCAAAGACCAGAATCGCGTGCGCGCTGTATTGACCCTCGAGGAAGACACCTGATGATCAGCGCTCTGAAAATCCCTCCAGTCCTTCGGGAAAAATGGCAGCAGTTGCCCGAACGTGACCGTCGGATGCTGTCGGTGTTGGCCGTATTTTTGCTCGGCGTGTTGCTGTTCAACGGTCTTTGGCAGCCAGCGCAACAGCGATTGGCCGTGGCTGAACGTCTCTATCAGCAGCGGCTGGAACTGGCGAGGGAGATGCAACGCGCATTGCCGGGAAGCTCGCGCGAATTAACACTCACACCGCTTTCTACGCGACTGAACGATAGCGCAATGGCAGCCGGTCTGGACTTGCAGCAACTGGAGGTCGACGAAAAAATCATGCGCATCACCCTGCGGGGCAAAGCGTCGGTGTTGTTGCTTTGGTTGGAGAACATCGAACGGGAAGGCGCTCTGTTTCAGTCGCTAAGTCTTGAAAAGAATGATGAGTTGCTGGAAGCCCGGCTGGTACTGAACGGGGTTTAGCGGCCAGGTCCCCCAATCCAGGCTGTTTTTTTTCGACGCGACGAAAGTCGAAGTACTAAAACTGAGATTTCCTGATCAGTTTCACAGACTATTTGAATTCAGAAAGGTTTGGCAGGACCAAGCCCCAAGAGTAAGAGCCGATTTGGCCAAACCACAGCTTTTCGGATGTCCATTGAGCATCGAACACCTTGAACTCCGAAGATAAAAGCTAAGTGAGCTGTAGACCGCCCAAAACATCCTTTATCTTTGTCGATCCAACCAGCGCATGAATACCTTCGATATTCAGTTGTGCAGTTAACTCGCTGAATTGTGGCTTAGAAAGACAAGGTGGGTTGAGTCAATGGACTGCCGCGACTTGAATTGCGCCTGACGAAACATCTACTCACATATCGCAATAAAAAATCAAAACATTACCAACCACATACTATGAATGCGTCTACGCATCATAACCAGATTTCTCACCACCTCGACTGCCCCTTCCCCCGTCTTCGATAGACTATCTCCACCACTTCGCAAGAACTAAAGCCCGCAATAAAAAGTAACACAAAATTACGGCAATCAAACTAATCACCCCGACAAAAGCCCGGTCCGCAATCAGACTATCAATTGAAATCACTTACTTCAAGAACAACAATAATAACAACATAACACTTACGCAAAGCGAGCATTCACCAGACAACAACAAATAGTTGTAAATCATACCATGAAATGATGAAAAACAAAGGAACTACAACCCCAGACCATTAATAAAATCTAACTCCCACAAAAGCAATAGGGCCTAAAATGGAAAAGAATCATCTGTCCGGATTCAATTGCAGCAACAACAAATTAGTTGGTGCCAGCATTCACTACTTGCACACATGGATAAAAAAAAACGGCTCTCGAAAAACTATTGATGCAGGAGAGAAACTTTCAGAAATCAGCGAACATTCAATATTCACAATTGAAAGCGGTGCATGGCGATTACTGATCGGCGGCCATAAGGTCATCAACATTATTGGACCTGGCGGAATTGTTGTGCTCGACCATCAACCGCCTAGTTACAGCGGACCATCAGGCGGCTACGAGATATTATCCCGCTCTACCTATTACGAACTCCCCATGGAAAATATTCATTTGGCTGCTGCCGATAGAAATCTGCTAAAAGGAATTTTTGATTTTATGACCTGGAATACCAGCAACCTTTCAAGCAAATGGCTAAATCAGTGTTTGGGGAACAGCTACGCGGAAGTAAAATCAGCATTGGAGTGGATGAATGAGTTACCAAACTCAATTAGGGAAAAATACACAGCTATATCATTTGTCACCGATACGACGGGGGTTTCCAGGTCACACGCTCTGTCGATCATGAAATCATTGAAAGAAGGAGGCTATATTGAAATGGAAGGCGGACATCTTATAAAAATCATGAAAAAACTACCCGATGGATATTGACCC
>NZ_JBFUIH010000069.1:0-42756 GCF_056401975.1 Pseudomonas sp. P4_C8
TGTTGTCTGGGCTGACGCCATCGCGAGCAGGCTCACTCCTACAAAAAACCGCATCGACCATCGGTCTACCGCGACATCCCCCGCTATATACACTGAACGCTCTTTTCACTTTTCAGCCCGTATAATCCCGAGCTTTTCGACTTGCAAGAAAAACTACACTCCTATGTAGTCTTCCGCGAAGTCATCCGCACAGGCCTGCAGAGTCCGGCCGTTACCACAGGTGCCCCTATGGATTTCAACCCGATCGACATCGTGCTGCATCTCGACGTCTACCTCGACATGCTGGTAACCAACTATGGTGCCTGGATCTACGCCATTCTGTTTCTGGTGATTTTCTGTGAAACGGGCCTGGTGGTGACGCCGTTCTTGCCGGGTGACTCCCTGCTGTTCATCGCCGGTGCCGTTGCGGCCGGTGGCGGCATGGACCCCGTATTATTGGGTGGCCTGTTGATGCTCGCGGCGATTCTCGGCGACAGCACCAACTACATCATTGGTCGAACAGCAGGCGAAAAGTTGTTCAGTAACCCGGACTCGAAGATCTTTCGTCGCGACTACCTGCAACAAACCCACGATTTCTATGACAAGCACGGTGGTAAAACCGTAACGATGGCGCGTTTCCTGCCGATCATCCGCACCTTTGCACCGTTCGTCGCCGGTGTCGGAAAAATGCCTTACCCGCGTTTCTTTTTCTTTAGCGTCTTCGGCACGATCCTGTGGGTCGGCGGCTTGGTGACCCTCGGTTACTTCTTCGGCAACGTACCGTTCATCAAGAAAAACCTGTCGCTGCTGGTGGTGGGCATCATCCTGGTGTCGCTGCTTCCGATGGTCATAAGCATGGTCCGCAGCCGCCTCGCCAACGCTGCGTCCAAAACCCAATCGCGCTGATCCGCGATGTGGTCGCTTAGCGCCTGGCGCCGCCAGCGCATCCTGGCCAGGCACCCGATTGCCGACGACATGTGGCAGCGGGTGCGCCATCACCTGAGTTTTCTCGATGGCATCAGCGCCACTGAAGACCAGTGGCTGCGTGAAGCCTGCGTGCTGTTCCTCGAAGACAAACACCTGACCGCCCTGCCCGGCGTCGAACTGCACCAGGAGCAGCGCCTGCTGCTGGCAGCGCAGGCGCAATTGCCACTGCTAAAATTGGGCGACTTGAACTGGTATCAGGGTTTCCACGAAATAATTCTCTACCCCGACGACTTCCTCAGCCCCCAGCGCCATCGCGACGCCAGCGGCGTCGAGCATGAATGGGACGGCGAACACAGTGGCGAGGCGTGGCAACAAGGTCCGATTATCCTCGCCTGGCCGGGCGTGATGGCCAGTGGTGGCTGGGAGGGCTACAACCTGGTCATCCATGAACTCGCACACAAACTCGACATGCTCAATGGCGTCGCCAACGGCCTGCCGCCGCTGCACCCCGACATGCGGGTCAGCGACTGGGCCAAGGTGATGCAAGAGGCCTACGATGACCTCGACCGGCAACTGGAGCGCAACCCGGACGCCGAAACCGCGATCGATCCCTACGCCGCAGAGAACCCCGCCGAGTTTTTCGCCGTCACCAGCGAGTATTTCTTCAGCGCCCCGGATTTACTGTTCGAGGCTTATCCGCGGGTCTATGAGCAGCTCAAGCTTTTCTACCGGCAGGATCCACTGAGCCGGTTACGGCAACTTCTGGCTGCAGACCCGGTCTATCAGGCACGCGACTAAGGTCTCTACGACCCTTGGTACGTAGCATCAACGGCGGAATATGCCTATAATCGCCGCCACTTTTTGGTCAATCCGGCCAAGTATCTTTGGTCAACTAACGGGGGCACCGCCCAATGAGCTACAGCAAGATTCCGGCTGGCAAAGACCTGCCGAACGACATCTACGTCGCGATCGAGATTCCGGCCAACCACGCGCCGATCAAATACGAAATCGACAAAGACAGCGATTGCCTGTTCGTTGACCGTTTCATGGCCACCCCGATGTTCTACCCGGCCAACTACGGTTACATCCCGAACACCCTGGCTGACGACGGTGATCCCCTCGACGTGCTGGTAGTGACCCCTTACCCGGTGGCTCCAGGCTCGGTCATCCGCGCACGTCCGGTCGGCATCCTGAACATGACCGACGACGGCGGCGGCGATGCCAAAGTCATCGCTGTTCCACACGACAAGCTGTCCCAGCTGTACGTCGACGTGAAGGAATACACCGACCTGCCACCGCTGCTGATTCAGCAGATCGAGCACTTCTTCGCGAACTACAAAGATCTCGAAAAAGGCAAATGGGTGAAGATCGAAGGCTGGGCCGGCGCAGATGCCGCCCGCGACGCGATCACCAAGTCGGTTGCCGCCTATAAAGGCTAAGACGCCATCGGCCTCGCGCCACTGACGCCTTGAAAAGACCCCGGTTTATCCGGGGTTTTTTGTGGGCGCTCATAAAGCGCTTTAAACAGCGTGTTTATCTTTCGGTCGCTGCGGTTTTTTTCTGTTTAATTTGTTCGAAATACGTCTTACATCCGGTCGTAAATTTCCCTCGAAATTTGAACGGTTCGTTTATTCAAAGCCCCGCCCTGCGCCCGTAGACTCGTGTTTATGAAAAAGAACACTAGCGGCCCCCGGTTCAAAGCACTCCTCGAAAAAGCGAACATCACGACGACAGGATTTGCCGCGTTTTTCGACACGGAAGCACAAAACATCCACAACTGGTACACCCGCGGCGTGCCCGCCTACCGCATGGAAGAGGTCGCCAGATTACTCTCGGTAAACAGCCACTGGCTCAAAACCGGCGAAGGCCCGGAAGACGCCAAACACCTGCATCTGCTCGGCGAGTCTGGCAACACCTTCGACGCGCAGGCGATTCGTGGCATCTACACGGTAATCGAGCCGACGGATGTCGAACTGCCCCTTTACAAAGAAATGCCCATAACTCCGGGGTCCCATAAAACCCATATCGTGGAAGACACCGGCCAATTCATCCGACTACCCAAAAGCCACCTCGACTCCCTGGAAATCAATCATGCGGATGTGTTCTGCGTTCACATGCTCGGTAACGGCATGGGCGCGAGGATTGAAGATGGCTCCACACTAGCCATCGACCGTGGGCTGACCACGGTGATTGATGGAGAGATTTACGCCATAGATCATGACGGGATGCTGCGAATCAAATACCTGCACCGGATGCCAGGCAATGCATTGAGATTGCGCAGTTACAACAAAACCGAGCACCCGGATGAGATCCTTAGTGCCGAGCAGATTGAGAAGCAGAACATCAGTGTGTTGGGATGGGTGTTCTGGTGGTCGACGCTTAACAAACGCCGACCGGCGGTGCCGTTTCTGTAACACCGCGCAGCACACCACACCACACTGGGAATTCCCCAAAAAAATCAGTATGCTGCGCCCCACATTTGCGCATCGACCCGCCTCGCGGCTCAGATCGCACTGACAAGGCAGATGATTTTCTCGCCAAGTCCCACAGCCGGACGCAAGATCCGGGTGTACGTTTTGAAGGCTGACGCGGTTTACCAAAAATGATCCAAGCCAGTCCCCGAGAAGCCGGCCACAAGCCGGCTTTTTAATGCCCGAAACCCACGTAATTACTGGCCTCGCACGAAGCACCCCCTTCCCCGCAGATCACGATCACGCCGCCGCCCTACCCCGCTCCGCCATGGAGCAGCACCCCGTACGATTGCAGAAACTCCACCGTGCCGTGGAATATCAGGCCGACCCCCATGGCAGAGACGAAGAATCCGACAATTCGTGTGGCGGCATCGATACCTTGCGGGCCGATTGTCTTGAGGATGACTTGAGCGTAGGCCAGTGACAAATAGGTGGTGAACATGGTGGCGCAGATGGCCAGCGCCACCACGGCGAAAGATAACAGGGCCCGATCGGAGTCCTTGATGGTGCTGGTCAGTCCGATCACGGTGGCAATCGCACCGGGGCCAAACATGATTGGCATGGCCATGGGAATGAAGGACACATCCTGATCAGTGTCGTGGTTAGTGGGAATCAGGCTGCTATTGGGCGAGGGTGCGAAAAGCTCAAAACCGATACGCATCAGAATTATCCCGCCAACCACCCGAATCATACTCAGTGGCACTTCGAACAGGCGCAGTAGCAGGTTGCCGAAAATCAGGAAAAAGAACATCAGCAGTAATGCATAGATGCAAGCTTTACGTGCCACCCGGCGGAGCTCGGCAACGTCCTTGCCTTGCAACATACCAAGGAACACGGGAATCGCCTCCAAGGGATTGATGATGGCCAGTAACGTGGTGAACATACCGACAAACAACGTGAAATAGGTGTTCATGGAGCACCCTCGATAAGAGACTGATTTACATCACCATAGCGGATGATGAGCAAAGAGCTCGTTACGGACTTATTCTGCCGCCGGGACTGGCAGCGTGAACTCCACCGTCACTAGCGTTTCGCTGTGGTGCGTAGCGTCCAGACACCGGGTAAAAACCAGCTTACAAACGGCAACAGGGGGGGCAGGGTCGGCTTGAATAGCAAGTACTACCATCTACACTTGACTCCCAACTGACTGCTGTAGTCATAAGCAAAGTGAGCAGCCACGTACGACCAACGATTTACCAATCCAACCATAGGTAAACATCATGAAATTCATGATTTTGGTGCAGCGTACCTGGAGCTCCGTCATCTCTGCGAACCGTCCTGACGCTCATGTCAGGCGACGTTTTGGTTCACCCCTTGCCGTAATTGGGCTGAGTTTGATTGCGTCGACGGCGGTGTTCGCTGCCGACCCGCTGCCTTCCTGGAATGAAGGGCCGGCCAAGCAAGCCATCGTAGAATTCGTCAAGGCGACCACCCAGGAAGGCGGTGCTCAGTTCGTATCACCAGCCGAGCGCATCGCAACCTTCGACCAGGACGGCACCTTGTGGGTTGAACACCCTGCCTATAGCCAATTGTTCTATTGCCTGAGTCGCGTGCCTGCCGCAGTCGAGGCAAGGCCCGAATTGGCTCAAGTAGAACCCTTCAAAACAGTGCTTTCGGGGGACCATGCCGCCATGGCGAAACTGACCCTTGATGATTATCTTAAAATTGCCATGGTGACCCTGAGCGGCATGCCCACGGATGAGTTCAAGCAGCAAGTCCAAGCCTGGCTGGCCAAAGCCCGTGACCCTCGCTGGAAGCGCCCTTTTACCGAGCTGACCTACAAGCCGATGAAGGAAGTCATGCAATACCTGCGTGACAACGGCTACAAAACTTACATCGTCACCGGCGGCGGTCAGGACTTCGTTCGCGCTTATGCCGAAGAAGTCTATGGTGTGCCTCCCGAACAGGTAGTCGGCAGTGCCGGGGCCACCGAATATAGCTACGACAAAAGCGGCAAACCCGAGCTGATCAAGATGCCCAAGATACTGCTCAACGACAACGATGCGGGTAAGCCAGAGAACATTTACCTGATGGTCGGCCGTCAGCCTCAAGCAGCTTTCGGCAATTCCACCGGTGACAAGCAAATGCTGGAGTACACCAAAGCCGGCAAGGGCGCGCGACTGGCAATGTTGGTGCTCCATGACGACGCCGATCGCGAGTACGCCTATGGCCCGGCGCAAGGATTACCGGATAGTAAAGTGGGCACCTTTACCGAATCGTTGTTTAACCAGGCGAAAAATGAGGGCTGGACTGTGATCAGCATGAAAAAGGACTGGAAGAAGATTTTTTCATTCGAGTGAAACGCAGTTGTAGTTGAATTTTTGATTGTCCAGCAGCCCGCTGGACAATCACTTCATCATGGATAACTAAACGATTTCACCATCGTCAACTCCCCCACGGCCCGCATCGGCACCAGAAACGTCTCCATCTTCTCGTTCGGCGTACCTTCCTCGGTAATCACCGTCACCTGCGCCGTTGTCAGCGGTTGAACCGCATCTTCCTGCCCCTCATCGTCACTGCGATAGCCACCGCCAAAGTAGTTCACATACACCAGATACTGCCCCTTGATCGGCGCTGGCATGGCGAAAATTTCCGGGCCAAACCCGGTCGTCACATCAACATCCAGCGCCGCACCATTGGGCGCAACACGATCCCCGTACCAGATGTGCGCCCCCTCCGGCGTAATCAGGTGCAAGTCCAGATCCGTGTTATCGCTGTCCCAGGAAAGCAACACCCGTAACTTGGCTGGTGTGGCACCGCCACTGGCATTGAGAAATTGCGTGCGATGCCGCTGCTGGCCATCAGGGCTGCGCACTTCAACGCTGTTGCTGCCATTGGGAAACGAGAACGGGCGATCAAAGCGACCCGCCGAGTCGATTTTCAGCGGCATGCTCACGCCGTTGACGATCAGTCGACCAGGCTCCGCCGATTTGGGCGTGGATTTTATCTGACCGCTGATGCGCGCAGTGTTGGCCTGCCCCACCGGGGTGTTAACCGACGAAGCGGGATAATTGACGGTCTGACGGAAGTTTTCGCCTTCGCCCTCAACCGCGCCGGTACGCCAGCCACCGACGGGGGTGTCGAGTTTGACGGCGGCGTCGGCGGCGAAAATCGGCGGCAGTGCGCAAAAAGAACAAAGGAACAGGATGACCTGTGGATAACGGAGTTTCATGGCCTATTCCAGCAAGAGGTGGCGGGCGAGCCCTTCGATGTAGGTTTCATCCTGGCCGTTGGGGTGTGCTTCGAAGGCCAGATGCAGGTATTCGTGGGTCAGGTCGAGGCGGTCTTGCAGCGACAGCACGCCGCGTACGTAGATGCGCTGACGTTCGCGGTCGACGTAGGGCCGGCCGAAGGCCAGGCGGCAGACGGCGAAGGTGCTGACTTCGTTGTAGCCGACCTCGCTTTCCAACCGCGCACGCCAGCCGCGACGCTGGGTTTGCAGCCAGTCTTGCGCGGCGGGCAGTGCTTCGCAGGAGGCGACAGGGTTGTCCCAGCGACTGAGACTGCCGCGCGGGTAGGCGTGCATCAGGATGGAGTCGAAGCGTTGGCCGGCGTTGGCTTGTTCGACGGCTTGCTGCCAGGAGAGTTTGTCCGGGCCGGGTTGATCGGCGTGGTAGGTGACGGTACTGCCGGCCAGTACGAGGTCGCTGGTCCAGGCGGCGATATTGCGCGCTTCGTTAGTGGCTGGGCGTGGGGCGACGCGTTGACGGCTGCTGCTGTCGTCGATGCTCAGGCAGTCGCCATTACGGGTAGCGTTTTGCAGCAGGTAGGTGCGGATGGCGACGGCCAAGGCTTTGGCGGCTTCGGCGGGTTCGGGTTTGGCTTCGCGCTGGAGGACGCGGGCGACGTATTCTTCGCGGTCCAGGCGGGCGACGAGCTTGTCCTTCAATAAAAAGAGTTCGCCGTCGCTGTGGATATCAAGCTGGTTGCCTTTGCTGAATTCAATGCGATAGTCGCCCTGCAATGGCCCGGAAGAAACAACACGATCCCCCGCCAGAACGCGCTCGATCGGATAGCGGGAAAACAATCCGACTTCGACACAACGCCCCGTATCCGCAGGCCAGTCAGTCGGCAACGCTGAGGCTAACGCCTCACCGTAATGACGAAGCACTATTTGACTGGTCCCGCGCCCACCGGCCCAGATCGGCGTGCCATCCGCCGTCCAACCGGCAAACCCGCCCTGACGTGACGACGGGTCCTGATCCCCCAGCCAGCTCCAGGTTTTAACCCGCAACCGGCCACCGAGTTCGCCCACGACATTGCCGTCGGCGGCATTCAGCACCACGTCCAGCAACACCCGTCTCGTCTGATCCTGCGCCGGCATCCCGGCCAGCACCTTGAGCAATTCAGCGACGGAAACTCGCGCAGAGGGCTTTAATGAGGGCAAATCCAGTAACCACTCCGGTGCCTGTCGCGCTTGCCAATACGTGCGCCAGTCAGCGTCGGTGATGCCCAATCGCGCCGGTTCAAAGTACAAGCCACACGATTTCACCAACGCCTGATCGCGCTCAATTTTGCCGCCGGCCGTGCAGCAATAAACTTCTTCTTTTGACTGCCCGCGACATTCATAAGGCGATTCTTGAGCGCCGGTATCCACCAGCCAACCGTACACAAACAACTTCCACAAACTGCCCAATGGCGCCTGCAAATCAGCAGGCATGGGCTCGCGTGAAACCACCTGAGTCCGGCTCAACGACAGTAGTTCGCCCTTGAAACCCAGCCGCAGCGGTTCGTCCTGCGCTGTCGCCAGAGCAGGAGTCAAACACAGCAGCAACCAGACCAGAGGCCGGGTCATGTCAGTTGACCGTAACCTGACCAAGGGCCGGCTTCTGTTCCTGCGCCTGATGTTGCGGCGCATAAACCTGAGTGAACCGCACTGGCGGCAAATTGAACTGACCCTTCTGCGAAAAGCGCACCAAGTGACGCAAGCGCATTTCCCCGCTCAAGGCATCCACCGGAATCGCGTAAGCCATTTGCCCCGGCTCGAAACGCGCCTTCTCCAGCGCCGTCGGTTCGGTGCCAGCCTTGCCCATCAACTTGATGCCCCACGTCGTGCGCTCGACATCGGCACCCGGCGGCAGCGGCACTTCGAGCATGCCGTAGCGCAGCGGTTTCGCGGCTTTGCTGGTGATGATCACTTCGTCCAGATACAGACTGTCGCTGGACAATGGCTGGGTGCCGACCGCTTCGAGTTTGAAGGTGAAGGCCTCATCACCCGGCACCAGACGCGACAGGCGACGAGTGATGGTCACTGCCATCGGATCAATCGAAGGTTGTTGGGTCTGGTAGCTCAACGCGGCACGCAATGGCCGTTCCTGCGTCCCAGCCAACGACAACACGGCCGGCACTGGCGAAACACCCTGCCACGTCCAATACATCTCACCGGTATCACTGTGTTCTTTCTTCCAGCCTTCCCCCGGTGCCAATGCGATGGTGGGCGAAGCCTGCTCGATGCTGCGTTGCAACCAGGTCAGCGCCAAGGCGCGTTCCAGCGTCGATTGCTGCGGCAGCAAGCGTTGCAACAAGGCTTGCGCGTGAGCCGGATCGAAGGCTTGCAGCGACAGGTTCAGCGCTTCGGCGAACGGCTGCGAGCTGACGGCCAAACGCTGTTGCGCATCCGCCAGTTGACGATTGAAAGCGTCCGGCAGCGTCACCTTGGACTGACGCGCAAGTGATGCCGTCAACACGCGCGCAGCGGCTAAGCCGAGCGCCGAATCCGGATCACTCATCACGAGGCTGTCTTCACCGTCCTCCATCAGGTTCGCGGCGTTACCCTCGCCCGCTTTCGCCAGGTCATCCATCAACCCACTGAGTAAGGTGTTCACCGGCAATTGCATCTGTTTGGCGAACGACAGGATCAGCGCGCGCTGCAACAGCGGGGTGTTTTTGGCCTGCTTCGAATACACCTCCAGCACCCGCTGCCAATGCTCCGGCGGCAGGCTCAGCTCCAACGCTTTACTGGCGTACCAGTCGGCGTAGTAAGCGTAAGCGGTCAGGAACGCATCCGGCTCGCCGTCCATGCCCCACCAGGTGAAGCTCGCGTAAGGCCCGGCCATTTGCACCAGTCGCAAGCGGCTGTTTTGCATGATCAGGCGTAAGCGATCGCGGATTTGCGGGTTCGACGCCAAGGTTGGATACGCGATGCTCAGCGGCAGCAAACGACTGGCGGTTTGTTCAACGCCGCCGTATGGATAACTGAGCAAATCATCCAGCGCCGAACGGAACAGCGCTTGCGGGCTGTCATCCAGACGCAGGCGAATATCCGTCGCGTCCGCCGGCAAACTCAGCGGTGTTTCGCCGCTGGCCACGTCCAGACTTTGGCTTTGCGTAACCTGCCAACCTTCACCGGTCGCGGTCAGGCGCACGGCCAGCGCGTCAGCGGTTTTGCCATCCTGCACCAGTTCGGCAGTCCACTCGCCAGAGGCCAACGCGAACGCAGGCAGCGGGATGTAGTTGATGCCATTGTTCAGGGTCACCGGCACACGCTGATCGGCGCCGCCGTAATGAATCACCAGCTCAGCCTTGACTGGTTTTTCAGCCTGACTGAAGGCAAACACCCCAAGAGCCGGCTTGTCGCCACTGCGGAATTTGGTTGGCCCGCTCCACTTCAGGTACAGCGGTTTTTCCGAGCGCACGAATTGCTTCTTCTGCCCGACCTGACCGTCATCGGCGATGGCTCGGGCGGTGATGCGCCAGCGGGTCAGCGAGTCCGGCATCTTGAAGGTGAAGCGGGTTTTGCCGTTGGCATCGGTGATCAATTCCGGCTGCCACGCGGCGGTGTCGACGTCTTCACGACGTGGCCGCTCCAGCACTTTCACCCCCCGCTCGCTGCGGTTGGCTTTGCCCGGCGCGCCCGGGCTGCCCGGCAACGCCACGTCGTAGCTGATGAACGACAGACTGGCGCTGGTGCGCACGTTGTTGCGGCGTGGGTGGTAGAAGAACTGGTCGATGGTTGGCGCAACTTCCGGTTGCAACGCGTAGACCATTTCGTCGACCACGCTGACCGTCAGGTGTGCCGGAATCGGCTTGCCGGCGAACTGCGTGGTGAGGTCGACCGACACGGTATCGCCCGGCTGATAGGCCTCTTTATCGGTGACGATGGCCACGTCGATTTGCGGCGCAATCACCTTGATGCCGGCGTTCTGAAAACTGTACTGACCGCCCTTGGTGTACAGCACGGAGAAGGTCAGGTTCGGCGCGAAATTGTCCTTCACCGGAATGCGCGCACGGTATTGGGTGTCGCTGAGTTTTTCCATCTTCAGCCAGTCGCCGCCCTTGGACAGCAGCGCCGTGGCCTCGACCTTGTCGCGCTCCAGCGACAGCAGCGCATCGCTGATTGGTTCCGGGAAAGTGATCAACGCCAAGGCTTCATCACCCGCTTTGTACTCCGGTTTATCGAGGACAATTTCCACGGTGCCCGGCACGGCTTTGACGCCATCGCCGGTGACCGAATGACCGGTCGCGCCAATCACGCGGCCATGGTCATCCTTCAACGTCAGGTTGTAAGTGCCCGGACGGTCGAAAGCCACGGTGAAACCTTTGTCCTTCGCGGCAAGTTTGCCGTCGCCGCTGCTCTGGTCTTCCAGACGCACCCAGCCGTAGCTGCTCGGCGTGACGGTTTTGCTCTGCTCGTTGGCGCCTTCGTTTTGATAGCTGAAAATGACTTTGTCGCCCACCGCACTGAAGCGTTGCGGCGCACTCAAGCTGAAACTCGCGGCACCACGGTCAATGAGAATCTCCTTGGTGGTCTTGACCCGATACGCCGCGCCATCGCTGGCAAACACGGTGAGCATGTAGCGGCTCGGCTTCTCGGCGGCCGGCAGGTCGAGGGTCGCGTTGCCTTTGGAATCAGTGGTCAGTTCGGTGCTGGTCAGCTCCACCGGGAATTGCCCGAGGTATTGCAGTTCGTTGTCGACCATCGACAGTTGCTGGGCGCGCAGGCTCAAGCTCAACTTGGCGTTGGCCACCGGTTTACCGTCCGGGTATAGCAACACCAGGCTGCCCTTGACCGGTTCGCCAGTGCGGTAATCCTGCTTGGCCAGGTTCAGCGAAATTTCGAAGTGCGGCTTGATGTATTCAGCCACGCGGAACGCACTGCTGTAAGTCTGATCCTTGTAGCTGAAACGCAGTTCATAACCGCCCGCCACCGCATTGTCCGGCAACTGGAAACGACCTTGGGTGCCCGCCTTGGAATCGAGTTTCAACGCCAGCGATTGCAGCGCCGTGCCGGTGGCATCGAGCACGGTCACGTTGACGTCGGCTGCGGTCGGCGCCACCGAATCACGCGCATTCTTGAATTCGCGCCCGACGATTTTCAGCGACACCCAATCCCCCGGCCGGTACAGCGGCCGGTCGGTGAAGGCGTAGAGTTTGGTGTCGTAGATTTCGCTGTCGTAGTAGAAGTTCTCGGAGACAAACACCCCGCCCTCTTCGTCCTCGCCGATCACGAAAGAACGCTCGGGGCTGACGTGTTTCAGACGCAGCAAACCGTCGGTGTCAGTGGCGCCGCTGCTCATCACGCCGAGGCCGTCGGTCCACAGCACATTAACCTTGGGCACCGAACTGCCTTCGTGTTTGCGCGCGGCCCAGACCACCAGTTCATCACCGGCAATCTTGCTCACCGCCACAGTGTTCGAGACAAATACCATGGTGGTCGCGCGGTACTTGCCGATCAGCGCTTCCACCAGGTACAGACCCGGTTTCAGGTTGCCCAACGGGATGTACACATTGCCCGGCGCGACACTGACGAACTCGCTGGAAGAACCCGCCAGGTTCACACCCTCAGGCGGCTGGATCGGTTTGGCTTGCCACAGTGGATAGCGGAATTGACTGACCACCGGCAAGCCCGGAATCAGTGCGAATTGCGGCTGGGCGTCGTAAGGCGTTGGCGCGGCAATCGCGGTGCCCATCTTCAGTTCCGGCACTGCCTCGGTGACTTGTTGGCGGGACTCGTAGGAAAACGCCCGCTGCATCACGCGACGGGATTTTCGGTACCAGTTGTCCCACAGGTACGCGAGCGTGTTCGACAGACCTTCACCTTTGAACTGGCCATCGCTGACGACGCGGTGCAGGTTCTTCTGGCGTTTGAGAAAATCCAGCGGCTTGTCGATGCGGTACACACGAATGTCGGCGCCGCCGTAAGGCTCCATGCGAAACCGGCGATAGTCACGACCCGGCGCTTCGAGGCGCACCATGGCTTGTTCATCGCTGGCGAAACTGCTGTCGGCCAGCAGAAAAAAACTTTCACCGGCCACTGGCGTGTAGCCGCTCGGCTCGACGGTGTCTTCGGCGTTGACCGCCGAGAAAGGCAGCATCAAGACCAACAGCAGAGGCAGAAAACGCAACATGCGGGCACCGATCATTGGGAGAGAAAGTTCAGTCGATAGACGCCGATGAAGTTGGGGTTGGCTGCGTCGGGTATCCATCGGGTGTCCTTCCATGTCATGAGTTGCTGCAGGCTTGCCGAACGCATGCCGTTGTCAGTGGGGGTGGTGGTGCCGGTGTGATAGGCGATGTAGCGGCCCATCCAGATCATCAGGTGCTGGTCGTCGCCCTGATCGAAAAACATCAGGTCGCCGGGCCGGGCTTGCGCCACATCACGGCTAATCAGATGGCTGTTGAACTGAATCAATTTGATCGCGTTGACGTACGGCCCGACCTTGCCGCCGCCCTGTTGCCATTGCTGGGCGAGACCACGTTGCGCCTCGCTCAATTGCAGTTCCGGTGGCAGGTAGCGATTGGACAGGCCATTGCTGCGCAGCCATTTATCGTCATGGACTTTCAGCGCTTCGTTGGCGGCGAACCGCACCAGTCCCGCGCAGTCCTGCTGATACCAGCGCGGGCTCGGGCCTTGGGTCAGTTGTTCCTGGGCGATGCGCACGAACCAGGCGCGGAACACCTGGGATTGCTGCACGTCGAGGGGTGGCGCCTCAGTGGCGAGCGCGCGACTGCCCAGCAACATGGCCAGCAAGCCGAGGCCTCGGATGAGTGCAGTCACAGGGCTTTCCATTGCAGCGGCAGCCATTGCCAGTGGCCGTCGGGTTCGCTGCCTTCGGGCAAGGTCAGGGCGTATTTTCCATAGCCACCGAGCTTGCGCAATTTCGGGATCAGGTAGGTTTGCGCGGCGTTGTAAAACACCGGTTCCATGTCCTGCGGCAGGCTGTCGAGGGTTTCCTGTTGCATCAGTTGCGCCATGGGCTCCGGGCCGAAGTAGAGCGGCATCAGCAGGTCTTTCGGCACCACGTCAGCCATCGGCGGGAAGCGTTTGTCGAGGGTGCCGAGGGCCTTGTCCACGAGTTTGTCGTCGAGGGAGAACAGCAGCGTCGAGCCGTGACGGGCCAGGCTGACTTTCATGAAGGCCTTGCCGGAAATCGCGTCCGGATCTTCAGCTTCCTTGGCTTTGTAGGGGCCGAAGTTGGAGCTGACCTGACGCTGCCACTGGTGGGTTGGACCTTCCTGTTTCTCGACCACCGGGAACGCATGCTCTTCGACATTCGGCTCAAAGGCGCCGACCATCGAACCGAACAAACTGCCCAGATCACCGTCGAGCTTGGCGCTGTCATCGTCGTTCAGGCTGGCCACCAGCAGCGGTGTGTAGAGACGCGAATCGGCATACCAGCACAGTCCGGCGGCACCAGCCATGTGTTCGGTCAGGGCCTGGGCCACGGTTTCTTCGGCACCGAGTTTCACCAACAGCGGTTTCTGTTGTTCCGCCGCGAGGGGCAAAGCAACGCAGGCGCTGGCGCCCATCGGCATGGCTTGCCAGATCGGTTTGAAGTCGAAGTCCGGCTGATCCTCTAGTTCATCCAGAGCAAGGAAGCTGTGCCAGCCCTTGTCGTCCATGTCGAAGCGCAGTCCGGCGAAGTTCGGGATGAAGCGCTGGTAACCCATGGCCAGAACGCTGGAGTTCACCGAGAGACGTTGTTTCACTTCCGGTGTACGCGGTGGCAGGCCGAAGGCTTCGGGGAACAGTTTGTCGCCGTTCAGCAGAGCCGCCAGCGCCAGGGTCGAAACACTGCCCGGCTCTTCCGCCGCTCCGTTACTTGGGTCGTAGAGTTTGGAGGGATTGGACAGCACCACCAGTTTGTCGCCATGGGAAGCGAAGACCAGCGCTTTGCTGTTGTTGTAGGTGAGCTGATAAAGCGCCACGTCGTCGGCACCGACCTTCACATCACTGAGTTTAGTCAGCTGTGAATCGTCCAGCGCCACTTTGGCCAGCGGCTCCAAGACCTTGGCCAGGCCACCGCGATCCATCACCAACAGGAAATCCTTGAGCCGGCCATCCGCCCCGCGCCACAGCGCCACGTCGGCTGGTTGATCGAAGAGTTGCTCGATCAGGCTGTCCTGCAATTTCAGGTCATGCTCGTAAATGATCCGTCGCAGACTGCCGATCAAGCCGAGACGATCGACATGCGCTTCGTAATAGAAGACGAAATCTTCGGTCAGGGTTTCCTTGAGGAACGGCACCGCCAGCAGGTCCTTGGGCAATTGGCTCAAGGAGTGGGTTTCGAGCAGACCGTCCGGCCGGCTCATGCCCAGTTTGTCGCTAGCCAACTCCGCCAGTGGCGCTTTGGGTTTGTGCATGAACCACCACAACCCACCCGCCACGCCAGCCACCAGGCACAGCCCGACCAGCAGCGCCGGCCAACGGCGGGGAGCTTTGGCAGCAGGTGCGTCAGCGGCCGGGGAAACAGTCTCTTCACTCATGTTCACAACACCCAATTCATCCGTGGTGCGGGATGCTTAATAGTTGAAAGTCTTGACCAGCAGCAGGTCACCGATGGCCCGCAGGGGCACGATGAAGGTCTCGCGTTTTTCGTCGACGGTGTTTTCGTTGAGCACCAGGTTGATCTGCGAGGTGATGACCTCGTTCTGGTTGCTGGCCTCCTCGAAGTTATAGCCGCCGCTGCCGAAGTTGCCCCAATAGTTCACATAAACCAGATAGGTGCCATGCAACGGCGCGGTCATGGTGAACATTTCCGGACCGGGGCCATCGACGCCGTCGGGGTCGAGGCCGCCGCCATTGGTCAGCGCCGAGTGAGCCCAAAACGCATGCTGGCCGTCAGGGGTAATGATGTGCAGGTCGAGCTCGGCTTTCGGATCGTCCCACCCCAGCACCACACGAATCCGTGCCGGCGTGCGCAGGTTGTTGGCTTCATAGAATTGAACGCGCTTGAGCGACTGGCCTTCGGCACTGCGCACTTCGACGCTGTTGGAGCCCGCGCCAAAGGCATACGGCCGGGCGAAACGCCCTTGGTCGTCGGTGTACAGATTCAGTGGATTACCGTTGACCGCCAGCGTGTGCGGCCCGCGTTGAGTGCCGATGGCCTTGAGTTGGCCCTCGATCATCGTGCGATTGCGCTGCACGCCTCGGTCGATGGGCGGCGTGGGATAGGCAACTTGCGGGTTTTCGCTACGGTCGAGCAGACCGCTAAAGCGCCAGCCGCCGACCGGTTCCGACAGCTCAGCCGTCGGTTCTGCCCAGGCAGCGGTCGCGCAGACCAGCCCCATCACCAGCAAAAGAAATGAACGCATGTGATGCCTCCTGCCATGCATAACGAAACCTTGCGCCCGATCCTCGGCGCGTTACAGATCCAAATACTGCGTTTCGTCAGAAAGACCCGGTGACTGATGGGTCCTGGAAGGCGCGAGGGTAGCGATTTGGCTGGTTTTTAACAATCGGATCCATCTTGATTTGCGGGGGAAGTCACGAACATTTGAGTGCGTGAGCCGAATAGCGAGGTTATTCGGCTCACAAAATGAGCCGAATAAGACTATTATTCAGCTCATTCACTCTGGAGTTACCGTGGCCATGGCACCTCACTGGATTTGGCAACAGCCTGATTGGCCGAATTTCACTTGGCAATCCGAACGCCTGACGCCGCTATTGCGTGAGTGCGTGCAGGCGCAAGGTCGGTTGATGGGCATGGCCAGTTCTGTGGGTGGCTCACTCAACGTGCAGAACGAACTGGATGCGTTATTGCAGAACATAGTGACGTCTTCAGCTATCGAGGGTGAGCAGCTGAATGTTGGCTCGGTCCGCTCATCACTGGCGCGACGCCTGGGTCTGGAGGTGGTCGATGGCGATAAAGTCAGCCAACGCAGTGAAGGGCTAGCGCAGTTAATGCTCGACGCGACTCAGCACTTTGCGCAACCGCTGACATTGGAGCGGTTACTGGCATGGCATGAATGGCTGTTTCCGGATCAGGGCATGAATGTTGCCGCCCGGTCGATTCGTATCGGCGAATTGCGCGGCGATGAGCCGATGCAGGTGGTTTCCGGACGACTCGACAAACCGACCATCCACTTCGAGGCACCACCCCGCCTTGGCCTTGAACAACAGCTCGATACTTTTCTTGCGTGGTTTGAAAACAGCCAGAGACAGGGCGGGCTCGATCCATTGTTGCGGGCCGGCATCGCGCACTTCTGGTTCGTCACGCTGCACCCTTTTGACGACGGCAACGGTCGCCTGACGCGCACGATCACCGATCTGGCATTTGCTCAAGGTGAAGCGCAGGCGATCCGTTTCTATGCCATGTCGGCGAGCATCCTTGAGGATCGTTCAGGCTATTACCAAGTGCTGGAAACCAGTCAGAAGGCTACGCTGGATATCACCGAATGGCTGGAGTGGTTTCTGCAAACCCTGCTGCGCAGCTTACAACAAGCCATGGCCTGGATCGAAAGCCTGCTGGGTAAGGCACGTTTCTGGCAGGCGCACAGGATGTCATCGCTATCGGCCGAACAGATCAAGGTACTGAATGGCCTGCTCGATGGAGAAGACAACATCAACGCGACACAGTATCAAGCGGTTGCAAAGGTATCCAAGGCCACTGCGACGCGTCATCTGGCTGAGTTGCTGGAGAAGGGTTGCCTGAAACGCTTGCCCGGTGGCGGGCGCAGTACGCGTTATCAAATTGATGATTCAGATCCATTTCCATGATCAGCAACCCTCCAGTTTCAAACAAAGATTTTAACTGGAGCTCAATGTCATCTCATGGTCAACTACGGCCAGAAAAACCGTCGGCAAGGACGGTAGAACCAGAGGTAAGCCTGTGAAGCTGCGCAAACTGAAACTCAAGGATTTCCGTCGATTTGAAGACATTGAAATCGACTTCCATCCTGAACTGACGGTAATTGCCGCACGTAACGGGCAAGGCAAAACTACCATTCTGGAAGCCATTGCCACCGCTCTCGGCCCCTTTGTAGGCGCATTCGATATGGGAAAGTCCAAGCACATCGAACGTACTGACGCTCGTTATGTTCGCTTGGGCAACAGTTTTGAAAATGAACAAAGGTTTCCGGTCGTCATTGATGCGGCTCTTGATACTCCAAGCATCCAGTGGCAGAGAGCCCTGCATGGCCCCAAAAGCCGTACGACAACCAAAGAAGCGACTCCTCTGGCCAACTGGGGTAAGAATCTACAAGAGCTACTGCGTTCCGAAGTAGCGACTGCCTTGCCGCTAATTAGCTACTACCCTGCAGGACGGCTCTGGATCACCCATAACAACAGTTCACGAAAAGCGGTGGTGAGTGCCAGCAGAACCATGGGTTACGAAGACTGCCTATCCTCTGCATCCAACTTTGTGCAAATGCAGCAGTGGATGCGTAAGGCGACAATGGCACTGCTCCAACAACAAGAGCTACCGGGTTATGAACAGTCAGACCTGAAGCCCAGAATCGCCGGAATTCAAAACGCCGTAAATCTGGTTCTGGAGAATGAGGGGTGGAGCAACTTCCATTACAGCCTTGGCTATGAAGATCTCGCGATGTCTCACCCTGATCACGGGCTGTTGCCTATCAGTCTGCTCAGTGATGGCGTTCGCGCAATGATCTCGCTGACCGCCGACATGGCATTTCGTTGTGCGCGATTGAACGGTCAATTTCAGGATAAAGCCCCGCTGCTGACTGAAGGCATTGTTCTGATAGATGAAGTCGACCTGCACCTTCACCCCGCTTGGCAACAACAAGTGCTCGCAGCCTTACGCAAAGCGTTCCCAAAGATCCAGTTCATCGTCAGCACACATAGTCCACAGGTACTGACTACCGTGAACCGCGAACAGATCCGCGTGATTCACAAGGATGAGCAAGGCTGGATTTCTGAACAACCGACAATGAGCCCTTTAGCACAGGAATCGGGAGACGCACTGGCTGGGGTCATGAATGTGAGTACCCGCCCTCCTATGGACATAGTTGAAACAGCTCACGAATATGAGCAATTGTTCCGGGATGGCGCAGGCACCAGTCCACAAGCGAAACAGTTGAAAAAGGAGTTGGACGACGCAGGTTATGAAATTTCCGAAGCTGATATGACTCTCTGGACGTTCCTTGCAGCGCAAGTTAGGAAGGCGCGTAATGATTGAGTTGGCTCATAACCCTGTAACACCGCAGGCGCTTGTGGATTTCAACGCGGCCTATCCACATGCGGGGCCAGGGGACTTCGATGGAAATGCCTTTCACTTAGTGAAAAAAATCGTGAAGGCGAGCCTCCATTACGATCAAGGCGGGCTTTGCGTTTATTGTGAAACGCCACTCGAGCCCGATTCAGGACAAATTGACCATATCAAACCTAAGCGCGGCAACGATGGACACCCTCACTTGACGTTCACTTACACCAACTATGCGCACGGGTGTATCCGATCAGATGGGTGTGGACAGCGAAAAGGAGACCGGGTCCTCCCAATTGAACCTGCACCCGGCTGTAACGAGCGGTTCTCGCTGTCATCGGATGGCTCGCTGGAACCTATGCCTACTCTTAACAGAAGGGAAAAGCATGTGGTTCGCCAAACGAGAGACATGCTTGGGCTTCAAAGCGCTGCGCTCGTTCGTGAACGTGAAAAATGGATAAACGCCTTTGTCAGTCTCCTGAAGGAACAACCATTGATTGCGCAAGATTTTCTGAGAGAAGCCCCCTTCCGCCATATTTTGCTTCGTTTGATCAGTTAGCCTCTTCGTCGTGTCAGAGAGTTAACGGGGTCCTGCTCATTTGCCCATAACCCCCATGTCTGCTAGTGTCGCGCCGGTTTAACGTCAACCGGAAATAGCCGCCATGGCCCGCAAAAAAGCTGCACTGGATTTCGAACAATCGCTCGCTGACCTGCAAACGCTGGTAGAGCGTCTGGAGAACGGCGAACTGTCGCTGGAAGACTCGCTGACGGCTTTCGAGCAAGGCATCGGTCTGACTCGCGATTGCCAGGCGGCGCTGGCCCAGGCCGAGCAGAAGGTTCAAGTGCTGCTCGAACGTGATGGCGAGTTGGCCGAGGAACCCTTCGACGCGGATCAGCCAGAATGATTGCAGCGTATTCGGCGACCAGCCAGGCCCGCGTCAACGCGGCACTGGAAACCCTGTTCAACGCCCCCAGCTCTGAACTTGCCCGCCTCTATGAAGCCATGCGCTACAGCGTGATGAATGGCGGCAAGCGCGTACGTCCATTGCTGGCTTATGCGGCCTGCGAAGCGTTGGGCGGCAAGGCTGAGCAAGCCAACGGCGCGGCCTGCGCGGTGGAGCTGATTCACGCGTACTCCCTGGTGCACGACGACTTGCCGGCCATGGATGATGACGACCTGCGCCGCGGCCAGCCGACGACTCACAAGAAATTCGATGAAGCCTGCGCAATTCTTGCCGGTGACGGCTTGCAGAGCCTGGCGTTCAGCGCCCTGCTCGACCCGCGCCTGAACGGGGCGGACGCCGAGATCCGCCTGCAGATGGTCAGCGCCCTGGCCGTCGCGGCAGGCCCGGCGGGCATGGTCGGCGGTCAAGCCATCGACCTCGGTTCGGTCGGTCTGAAGCTCGATCAAAAAGCCCTTGAGTACATGCACCGGCACAAGACCGGCGCGCTGATTGAAGTCAGCGTCAAACTCGGCGCCCTGGCCAGCGGCCGCGCCGAGAAGGACGAACTGAAAGCATTGCAGACCTATGCTCAGGCCATCGGCCTGGCGTTTCAGGTGCAGGACGACATTCTCGACGTTGAAAGCGATACCGAAACCCTCGGCAAACGCCAGGGCGCCGACATCGCTCGCGACAAACCGACCTACCCGGCGCTGCTCGGCCTCGACGCGGCCAAGGCTTACGCCCTGGAACTGCGTGATCAGGCCCTGCACGCGCTGCGACCGTTTGACGCGGCCGCCGAACCCTTGCGCGATCTGGCCCGCTACATCGTCGACCGGCGTAGCTGACAGCGTATCGGCCAAGTTAAGACCAACGCGTGGGCAGGGGGCGATGCATCAGGTAAACTGCCGCATCTTTTATACCTATAACGATTCGCCTGATGCCCACGACGTTTCATGAGATTCCCCGCAAGCGCCCGACCACGCCCCTGCTCGACCGTGCCAACACGCCGGACGGCCTGCGCCGGTTAGGCGAAGCCGAGCTGGAAACCCTGGCCGATGAGTTGCGCCTGGAATTGCTCTACACGGTCGGTCAGACCGGCGGGCATTTCGGTGCAGGCCTGGGCGTCATCGAACTGACCATCGCGTTGCATTACGTCTTCGACACCCCGGACGACCGGCTGGTGTGGGACGTGGGTCATCAGGCTTATCCGCACAAAATCCTCACTGGCCGTCGCGAGCGCATGGGCACTCTGCGCCAGAAGGACGGCGTCGCAGCCTTCCCGCGCCGTTCCGAGAGTGAGTACGACACCTTTGGCGTCGGCCACTCCAGCACCTCGATCAGCGCAGCGCTGGGCATGGCCATTGCCGCCCGCCTGCAGAACAGTGATCGCAAGGCCATTGCCGTGATCGGCGATGGCGCGCTGACCGCCGGTATGGCCTTCGAGGCGTTGAACCACGCGCCGGAAGTGGACGCCAACATGCTGGTGATCCTCAACGACAACGACATGTCGATCTCGCGCAATGTCGGCGGATTGTCGAATTACCTGGCGAAAATCCTTTCCAGTCGCACTTACGCAAGCATGCGCGAGGGCAGCAAAAAGGTCCTGTCGCGCCTGCCCGGCGCCTGGGAAATCGCTCGTCGTACCGAAGAATACGCAAAAGGCATGCTGGTTCCCGGCACGCTGTTCGAAGAGCTGGGCTGGAACTACATCGGCCCTATCGACGGCCACGACCTGCCTACCCTGATCGCCACCTTGCGCAACATGCGCGATCTCAAAGGCCCGCAGTTCCTGCACGTCGTCACCAAGAAAGGCAAAGGCTTCGCCCCGGCCGAAGTCGACCCGATCGGTTACCACGCCATCACCAAACTCGAACCGCTGGACGCACCGGCCGCTGCGCCGAAGAAAGCCGGCGGGCCGAAGTATTCCGGCGTGTTCGGTGAATGGCTGTGCGACATGGCCGCTGCTGATCCGCGCTTGGTGGGCATCACCCCGGCGATGAAAGAAGGCTCCGATCTGGTGGCGTTCAGCGAGCGTTTCCCATTGCGCTACTTCGACGTGGCGATTGCCGAGCAACACGCGGTGACCCTCGCCGCCGGCATGGCGTGTGAAGGCGCTAAACCGGTGGTGGCGATTTATTCGACGTTCCTGCAACGTGGCTATGACCAGCTTGTGCATGATGTGGCGGTGCAAAACCTCGACGTGCTGTTCGCCATCGACCGCGCGGGTCTGGTGGGTGAAGATGGCCCGACCCACGCGGGTAGCTTCGACCTGTCGTTCTTGCGCTGCATCCCCGGCATGCTGGTGATGACCCCGAGCGACGAAAACGAACTGCGCAAAATGCTCACTACCGGTCACCTCTACAACGGCCCCGCGGCGGTGCGTTACCCACGCGGCTCGGGGCCTAATGCGACCATTGAGAAAGACCTGCAACCGATTGAAATCGGCAAAGGCATTGTTCGTCGTCAGGGCAGCAAAGTCGCCTTGCTGGTGTTCGGCGTGCAACTGGCCGAGGCGCTGAAAGTCGCCGAAACGCTGGATGCGACGGTGGTCGACATGCGTTTCGTCAAACCGCTGGATGAAGCGTTGGTTCGCGAAATCGCCGGCAGCCACGAGCTGTTGGTGACCGTCGAAGAAAACGCAATCATGGGCGGTGCCGGCGGCGCGATCAGCGAATTCCTCGCCCGCGAAAATATCCTCAAGTCGGTCCTGCACCTGGGCTTGCCGGACCTCTACGTCGAACACGCCAAGCCTGCGCAGATGCTGGCCGAGTGTGGGCTGGATGAGGCCGGGATCGAAGCGGCGGTGCGTGAGCGCCTGCAACTGCTCAACATCTAAATCCCATCCCCTGTAGGAGCCGGCTTGCCGGCGAAGGCGCCCTCATGGGCGCCAAAAGCTTCGCTGGCAAGCCAGCTCCTACAAGGACCGCGCCGTCCTTGATACACAAGAATTGACCATGAATTTCTCTCGCCTCGCCCTGACGCTGACCCTGCTGCCAGCCGGTCAACTGCTGGCCGACACCTTCGAACGCGATCAAGCCTTGAAACTGCCCGACGTGTTGATCACCGCCAATCGTCAGGTCGAAGCGCGCAACGACAGCAGTGCCGCCAATACAGTGTTCACCCGCGAAGACATCGACCGTCTGCAACCGGACAGCATCACCGATTTGCTCAAACGGGTGCCGGGCGTGCAAGTGGCACAAACCGGCGGGCTCGGCAGTCTGCCGGGGGTTTATATTCGCGGCACCCAGTCGGCGCAAAGCCTGGTGCTGGTGGATGGTCAGCGCATCGGCAATTCGACCTCGGGCGACAGCAACCTGCAACACATCAACATCGAGCAGGTCGAGCGCGTGGAAGTGCTGCGCGGCTCCCGTTCGGTGATATATGGCAGTGACGCCATCGGCGGGGTGATTCAAATCTTCACCCGGCGCGGAGGTGAACAAGGCCTGCAACCGCGGATGCACGTAGGATTTGGCAACAACCAGACCTGGGAACGCAGCCTTGGGCTGTCAGGTGGCGATGAGAACACCCGCTTCAATCTCGGCGCCAGCCTCAATGAAACTGCCGGGATCAATCGCACACACGAGTCTTTTCCCAGCGACAGCGATCACGATGAGTACCGCAATCAATCGGTTAGTTTCAGCGTGAGTCATACGCTTACCGATGACCTGGAAATCGGTACCAATATTCTGGATAACCGAGGCAAAAGCGAGTTCGACAACCCGTTTGGCCGCTTTGACCCGGACACTTTCGAGTCAGTCCAGCAGCAGCCTTTCAGCGAGTTCGAAGTGAGCAGCGTCAGCAGTTATGTCGACGCACGGGTTAACGATGCCTGGAAGACCCGCGTCGAATTCGGCCACAGCGAAAACCGCGAGAAGACCCTCGACAAGCTCAGCGATGAACGCAGCGTCTTCAATACCTACCGCGACTCGGTGAACTGGCAAAACGACCTGACGCTCACCGAGCGCAACAGCCTGATCCTGGGCGGCGACTGGTACGAAGACCGGATCAACAGCAGCACGCCCTTCGACGAAGACAGCCGCTGGAACCGCGCCGCCTTTGTTCAGCATCACTACCAGGTAGACAGTTTTTCCACCGAACTGGGCCTGCGCCGTGACCAGAACCAACAGTTTGGCGGCCAGAACAGCTGGAGCGGCACCTTCACCCTGCCGCTTAACCCGGATAACGTTGTGCTGCTGACGTACAGCGAAGGCTTTCGCGCGCCGACGTTCAATGACTTGTACTACCCGGATTTCAGCAACCCGGACCTGAAACCTGAAACGTCGAAAAACTATGAGCTGCAATGGCGTAGCCAGTTAACAGAAACCAGTCGCCTGGAAACTTCGCTTTATCGCATCGATCTTGAAGACGCGATTATTTTCGGCAGTAACTCTCAGCCAGAGAACGTGGCCTCGGCGCGGATCAATGGCTTCGAAGCGGCATTGAAACAGGAATTGTTCGGCTGGCAGAGCAACCTTGGTATATCGATCATCGACCCGCGCGACCGCGATACCGGCCACACCCTCGCCCGTCGTGCACGGCGGACGTTGAGCCTGGATCTGGATCGACAATTTGATCGCCTGGGCCTCGGCGCCAGTTGGCAAGCAGTCAGCAGCAGCTATGACGACTTGAACAATCAACAGCCACTGAGTGGCTACGGCTTGTTGGGGTTGCGCAGCAGCTGGGAACTCAATCGTGAAATCACGCTTGAGCTGAAGCTCGATAACCTGCTGGATAAAAGCTATAGCCGGGCGATGTACAGCCATGAAGGCAGTCAGTTTGGGTATCGAGAGGAAGGTCGGGCGTGGTTGTTTGGGGTGACCTGGACACCCGAGATCTGACCTGAAGTCAGCTGTGTCTAGGCGGACGTCATCGCGGGCAAGCCACGCTCCCACAGTGGAATGCATTCCAAATGTGGGAGCGTGGCCCACCGCCGCCACCTGCGGCCACGTCTTCCATGCGTCGAGTTGGGCCTGATCACTGGCCAGAATCACCTCGGGATTACGCTGCAACACCGCCTCGACACTGACCTGCGGCGCGGGCAACGTCAGGTCGGCAAACACGTTGCGCGCGCCGCACACCTCTAGCGCATCACTGATGATCTGCCCGCCACCCACGGTGTACAACGGCCGATCCCAGACTTGATAAAACACCCGCAACGGCTCATCCCGTCGATAACGCTGACGCAGGGTATCCAGTTTTTGGCGTAGATCGACCGCCAACGTTACGCCCCGTTCGGGCCGACCGAGTTGCGTAGCGATCGCCTCCATTTGCGCAGCGAGTTGGTTGAGCGTGTGAGGTTCGGCGACGTACGTGGGGATGTTCAACCGCTTGAGCTGCTCACGCTGGGCTGGGCCAACGCTGCCCGGCCAGAGCAGCAGTAAGTCGGGCTGAAGACTGAGCAAACGCTCCATATCCAATTGACCGTAGCGGCCAACCGAAGGAAGGTGTTCAAGCCCGGATGGGCGCTCACCGGCATCCAGCACACCGACCAGCAGGTCGGCTGAACCCAGTTCGACGACGATTTCAGAGAGGGACGGCGCCAGACTGACGACCCGCCCGACGGCAACCGCCGAGCCGCTGACGGCCAGCAGCAGAACCGCCAGCCAGGCTCGAAGCATCAGCCGAGTTGACGCGGAATACGGTAGAGGTAAAACAGCACCATGGTCGACAGCGCCAGCAGCATCAACGGCACGGCTTCGAGGCCGACGAACACCGCCAGCGCACCAATCCAGGCAGGCACTGCAGCCGCCAGAAACGCGGTACGCCGCTTAGCGGCCAGGGCGATCCAGGCGGCGGGTTCCTCAGGCGTGTCGAGGGCTTTTTGCGTAGCGATCAGGGCGTGCTTGTAGCCACCGAAAAACTTCAGGCTGACAAACATCGAGGCCACCCCAGCGATGAACAACGGCATCGCCAGCACCGGCAGAATCGCCTCGCCCTGGCCAAATACGCCATTGATCACCAACAGCGGCAACAAGGCCAGCGCCAGGTATTGCCACCAATTGAACGACAGCCGCCGCCTAACCTGACCGCGGGTCACGCTCGATCCGCCTCGCCCTGATGCTCGTTGCCCATCATGTGGTCGAGCTTGCTGGCCTTGGTCGCCAGGTAGAGTTTGTTGTGCGGGTTGTGGCCGGTGTGCAGCGGCACGCGCTCGGCGACCAAGATGCCCATGTCGGTCAAGGCTTTGACCTTGCGCGGGTTGTTGGTCATCAGACGCAGGGATTTCACGCCCAAGTGCTCAAGCATCGGCAGACATATGGCGTAATCACGCTGGTCGGCAGCGAAGCCCAGGCGCTCGTTGGCCTCAACGGTGTCAGCACCGCCATCCTGCAACTCATAGGCGCGGATCTTGTTCAGCAGGCCAATACCACGGCCTTCCTGACGCAAGTACAACAACACGCCACGGCCTTCACGGGCGATGGCTTGCAAGGCGGCTTCAAGTTGAGAGCCGCAGTCACAGCGCTGGCTGAACAAGGCATCACCCGTCAGACATTCGGAGTGCAACCGGCCGAGTACCGGGGCACCGTCGGCAAACTCACCCAGGCTCAGCACCACGTGCTCGCGGCCGGTGGCTTCATCGAGAAAGCCATGCATGGTGAATTGCGCAAAAGGCGTTGGCAGCTTGGAAGCGGCGACAAAAACGACAGGCACCGGTGTGCTCCTGATCAATAGTGCTGGAGATTCGCAGACGCGGCATTGTAACAGCCGATTCCTGCAGACGCTTAGGCTGAATTATGGGGCATAACGATCAAAAAGTTAGATATCAGGCCACTACTGCACCCTTTGGGAGCGAATCTGCTCGCGATGACGGACTGTCTTGCGCCATTGATGTCATGTCGACTGACATACCGTCTTCGCGAGCAGGCTCGCTCCCACAGGGTTAATCATGTGCCACAGGGTTCATGTTCAGTTCGAATCGAACGGATAGGGCTGTTTCCAGCGCACGAAGATCGGTTTCAGTGCGCCGCTTTTCACTAACAGATCCATGCGCTGGTCGAACAACGCCATCAACGTCCGGGCATCGGGCGTATTAGCAAAGCACAGATACAGCGGCAATTCAGCGATATGCGTGCGGCGGTACTGGGAAGGATCCTTGGCCCGCTTGACGATGTAATCGATCTCGGGCAGCGCATCGATGTAAAAGTCGGCACGGTTGTGGGACAGCATCGACAAAATGCCGGTACGCCGCACGACTTCGTTATGGCGCTGCACGTTGGGCAGGTACTTCTGGTACTCGTAACCGCGGACCCAGGCCAGTCGATAGTTGCCGAGGGTCTCCGGGCTCGGCGCCGGATTACTGGCCAGGCCCAACGCGTAGATGTGATCGGTATCGTAATTCCAGCGTGGATAAAGCACATCGCTGGCCTCGTCACGGTAAGAACCGACACAGGCATCCACTTCACCGCGTTGGGCCAGGCCCACGGCGCGGGTGTAGGGTTCGGTGCGCAAGTCCAGCTTGACCCCGGCCGGCTCGAAGATAGCCCGCAGCACGTCCCAGCCCAGGCCATGCCCGTCAGCGGCGGTGTAGTCTTCCCATTCTTCGCTGGCCAGATGAATCACTGACGGCGTCGGCGCGGCATCCGCCGCCTGGGCGAGTGAGCAAAACATTGCGAAAAAAACCGCCAACCCGCACCGAGCCATCCTAGTCCCCTTGCTTCGCCCGTCAGGCGAAAATCCATACCAGCCCTTGCATTGCCAACCACGCAAATACACCAGCCAACACGTCGTCGAGCATAATCCCGACGCCGCCATGCACATGCCGGTCGATCCAGTGAATCGGCCAGGGCTTGAGAATGTCGAAGAAGCGGAACATCAGGAATCCCGCCAGCAACCAGTACCAACCTTCCGGCACCAGCCACAGGGTGATCCACATTCCGACCATTTCGTCCCAGACAATGCCCTCGTGGTCGTGCACGCGCAAATCATCGGCCACTTTGCCGCACAGCCAGAAGCCGAACAACATGGTGATACCGAGCGTCAGCCAGTAACCCCAGTCGGGCAGCATTTGCCACAACGGGATAAAGGGTAGCGCCACTAACGAACCCCAGGTGCCCGGTGCTTTGGGCAGGGTGCCCGAGCCGAAGCCGAACGCCAGGAAATGCCAGGGGTTGCGCCAGACCGATGGCGGTACGAATTCCGCCGGGACCTGTTTGGGATGATCTGTCACGGTGTCTCCCGAAAATGTTGATAGCCCCGGGTTTGCGGGGTGATGTCTTGCCCATCGGCATCCAGCAGCGCCACGCCCTGCCCCGTCACGACACGCCCGACCACATGTATCGGCCAGCCGTCCGCCAGCAATGAAGACAACTCGACGAACGGTAATGTGAAGGCCAGCACATAATCATCGCCGCCACTCAGGGCAGCCGTTTCGGCACCGGATTGACCGAGGAACGCCACTAACGCCGCCGACACGGGCAGCTTACTCCGCTCAACCTGAATACCGACCTTCGACGCCAGCGCTATGTGCCCGCAGTCGGCGAGCAGGCCGTCGGAGATGTCCAGCGCCGAGGTCGCCTTGCCGCGCAATGCCTGGCCCAACGCCAATTGCGGCTGCGGTGACCAGTAATGCGCCAGCAACGGATCGGCGATGGCCGCGTCAGCGGTACGCTGACCCAACACCAGTGGCAAAGCCCCCGCCGCGTTGCCCAGTTCACCGCCAACGCAAAGCAAGTCGCCGGTTTGCGCGCCACTACGGGTCAGCGCCTTGCCGGCCGGCACACGACCGAACACGGTCATGGTCAGGCTCAGCGGCCCCCGGGTGGTATCGCCGCCTACCAACGCTACACCGCAGCGTTGCGCCATGAGGCTCAAACCACGGGCATAGGCCTCTAACCAATCGGCGGTCACCGTCGGCAAGGTCAGGGCAAGGGTAAAGGCAATGGGGGTGGCGCCCATGGCAGCCAGATCGCTGACCGCCACAGCCAGCGAGCGCTGACCGAGCAGAAACGGGTCACAGGGGTCTGCGAAATGCACACCGGCAACCAGCGTATCGGTGGAAATGGCCAACTGCTCCCCGGGAGGAACAGCCAGCAAGGCGCAGTCATCACCAATCCCGAGGGCAACGCCTTCGCCGCCTTGCGCACAGGGCGCGGCGGCGAAGAAGTTGCGGATCAGCTCAAACTCGCCCATCGCATACTCAAGCGCGAATCAGCGCTTGAACGCCTTCACTTCAGCTTCACGCAGACGCGGGGCCAGCTTGTCGAGTACACCGTTGACGAACTTGTGGCCGTCGGTGGAACCGAAGACTTTCGCCAGCTCGATACCTTCGTTGATCACAACGCGGTAAGGGACGTCGACGCGCTTGATCAATTCCCAGGTCGACAGGCGCAGAACGGCCAGTTCGACCGGATCCAGCTCTTCGATCGTAATGTCCAGGCATGGGGCCAGGGCCGTATCGATCTCGGTGCGGTGCGCCGGAACGCCATGCAGGATGTCGTGGAAGTACGCGGCATCAACATCGCTGAAATCGTTATCGACCCGGAACTGCGCTTCGATCTCGTTCAAAGACTGCTTGGCCATGTGCCACTGGTACAGCGCCTGAGTCGCGAGCTGACGAGCTTCGCGACGCTTGACGCTTTTCGATGGCTTGCCGGCATCCGCAGGCTTTGGATCGCGCGGGTTGAAACGATCGCTTTCGTCGCTAATCACTTGGCCTCCAACTGCGCCAGCAGGCTGACCATTTCCAGAGCGGACAGGGCAGCTTCAGCACCTTTGTTACCGGCCTTGGTGCCGGAACGTTCGATGGCTTGCTCGATGGAATCAACGGTCAGCACGCCGAAAGCGACTGGAACGCCGAACTCCATGGACACCTGGGCCAGGCCCTTGGTGCATTCGCCCGCCACGTATTCGAAGTGCGGAGTACCGCCACGAATGACCGCGCCCAGAGCGATGATTGCCGCGTATTCGCCCTTCTGAGCGACTTTCTGCGCAACCAGCGGAATTTCGAAGGCGCCAGGAGCGCGGATGATGGTGATGTCGCTTTCGCTTACGCCGTGGCGAACCAGGGCATCCACAGCACCGCTGACCAGACTTTCAACGACGAAGCTGTTGAAACGGCCCACTACCAAAGCGTAGCGGCCTTTAGGGGCGATGAAGGTACCTTCGATGGTCTTCAGGGTCATTCGTTAGATCTCTTAAAGAGCCGGGACGCGCTTTCTACGCGCCCCTCAGTGATTTTTTAGCCGCGAATCAAGGACTGGAAACAACCGGTCATTATTCGGAGGGCACGTATTCTACAACTTCCAGATCGAAACCGGATATCGCATTAAATTTCATTGGCGCACTCATCAGGCGCATTTTGCGTACGCCCAGGTCCCGAAGGATCTGCGAACCGGCACCGACGATGCTGTAGGTGGTCGGTTTTTTCACGGCCGCCTGGTCGGCGGTTTCGCGAATGTGCGCCAGCAACACGTCGCCATCGAGCGGGTGACCGAGCAACAGCACCACACCGCTGCCGGCCTCGGCGACCGCGGCCATGGCGGCGCGCAGGCTCCAGCGGCCCGGCTGCTTGACCATCAACAGGTCGCGCAACGGGTCCATGTTATGTACACGAACCAGGGTCGGTTCTTCGGCGCAGACAGTGCCCAGGGTCAGGGCCATGTGCACGTCGCCTTCCACGGAATCACGATAGGTCACCAGGTTGAATTGGCCCAGTTCGCTGTCCAGTGGCTGCTCGGCAATCCGCTGAACGGTACGTTCGTGGATCATCCGGTAGTGGATCAGGTCGGCGATGGTGCCGATTTTGATGTTGTGCTCAGCGGCGAAGGTTTCCAATTCGGCGCGACGGGACATGGTGCCGTCGTCGTTCATCACTTCGCAGATCACGCCGCTTGGCTCGAAACCGGCCATGCGCGCCAGGTCGCAGGCGGCTTCAGTGTGGCCAGCGCGGGCCAGCGTGCCGCCGGCCTGGGCCATCAGCGGGAAGATGTGGCCCGGGCTGACGATGTCTTCAGCCTTGGCGTCTTTCGCGGCGGCCGCTTGCACGGTGCGCGCACGGTCGGCAGCGGAGATGCCGGTGGTCACGCCTTCGGCCGCCTCGATGGACACGGTGAACTTGGTGCCGAAGCCGGAACCGTTACGCGGCGCCATCAATGGGAGCTTCAGCAGTTCGCAGCGCTCGCGGCTCATCGGCATGCAAATCAGGCCACGGGCGTGCTTGGCCATGAAGTTGATGTGCTCGGGCTTGCAGCACTCGGCGGCCATGATCAGGTCGCCTTCGTTCTCGCGGTCTTCGTCATCCATGAGGATGACCATCTTGCCTTGGCGGATGTCTTCAACCAGTTCTTCGATGCTATTGAGCGCCACAAGGCACCCCCTTGAGTCAGGATTTGAGGTAGCCGTTGGCGGCCAGAAAGCTTTCGGTAATGGTGCTGCCGGCAGTCGGCTCTGCGGCCTTGTCGCCCAGCAACAGACGCTCCAGATAACGCGCCAGCAAGTCGACTTCCAGGTTCACCCGGCGACCTGGCTGGTACGACGCCATGATGGTTTCGCTCAGAGTGTGCGGAATGATCGTCAGCAGGAACTCGGCGCCATCGACCGCGTTCACGGTCAGGCTGGTGCCGTCGACGGTGATCGAGCCTTTATGGGCGATGTACTTGGCCAGTTCTTTCGGGGCGCGGATGCGGAATTCCACGGCACGCGCGTTTTCTGTACGGGCAACCACTTCGCCCACGCCATCGACGTGACCGCTGACCAGATGCCCGCCGAGGCGAGTGGTCGGGGTCAGGGCTTTTTCCAGGTTCACCGGACTGCCGCTTTTGAGGTCGTTCATGGCGGTGCAGTCGAGGGTTTCGCGGCTGACGTCGGCAGCAAAGCCGTTGCCCGGCAGTTCAACTGCGGTCAGGCACACGCCGTTGACCGCGATGCTGTCGCCCAGTTTGACGTCGCTCAGGTCGAGCTTGCCGGTTTCTACGTGGACCCGCACATCTCCGCCTTTTGGGGTCAATGCACGAATACTGCCGATGGATTCGATGATGCCGGTAAACATGGAGTCCTCCTCGAGAACAAAGCCGTCTAGGCAGCGGCCAGGAATTATACGCTGGCGGCTGGCGAAGGAATGGCAGTGACCCGCCAGTCATCGCCAACCGCGCGAATTTCGGTGATTTTAAGCTCGGGCGCATCCTTCATTTGCACGAGCGGCCAGTCGAGCAGTGGCCGCGCCGAGGAGCCGAGGAACTTGCCGGCGATGAAAATCTGGAATTCATCCACCAGGCCTTGCTGCGCGAAAGCGCCGGCCAGACGCGGGCCGGCTTCGACCAGCACCTCGTTGACGTCACGGGCGGCGAGCGCGACCAGCAACTGGCGCAGATCGACCTGACCGTCAACACCGGGCACGATCAGGCATTCCGGGCCATTGGCATATTGCTCCTCTACCGCCACGCAGGTGGCGACCAACGCCGGGCCGGCCTTGAAGAAAGGCGCATTCAACGGCACCCGCAGGCGGCCGTCGATCAGCACGCGCAGCGGTGGACGGCTCATGGCCAGAGCGGTTTGCTCCGGATCCAGGCCCAATTCGTCAGCGCGCACGGTCAGCCGGGCGTTGTCCGCCAGCACCGTGTCGGCGCCGGTCAGCACCACGCTGGCCTGGGCACGCAGGCGTTGCACCGCCGAACGCGCCGCTGTGCCTGTGATCCATTGGCTTTCGCCGCTTTCCATCGCGGTGCGACCGTCCAGGCTCATGGCCAACTTGACCCGCACGAACGGCAAGCCGTGTTCCATGCGCTTGAGGAAGCCTTGATTGAGCTTTCGCGCTTCACCTTCCAGCACGCCACTTTCGGTGGTAATCCCGGCTTGGGCCAGGCGTTGCAGACCGCGACCGGCGACTTCCGGGTTCGGATCCTGCATGGCCGCGACCACACGGGCGACACCGGCATTCACCAGGGCATCGGCGCAGGGCGGCGTGCGGCCGTGGTGACTGCACGGCTCCAGCGTCACGTAGGCGGTGGCGCCACGGGCCTTGTCGCCGGCGGCTTGCAGGGCGTGGACTTCGGCATGTGGTTCGCCGGCGCGCACGTGCCAGCCTTCGCCGACAATCTGCCCGTCATGCACGATCACACAGCCCACCCGAGGGTTGGGGTGCGTCGTGTAATGGCCTTTTCGCGCCAGTTCCAGCGCGCGGGCCATGTAATGGGCATCGAGGATGGCAAGTTCTGCGGGCGTATTCATTCTTTCACCGGCTCACGGGCCAGGCGATCGATCTCTTCGCGGAACTCGTTGAGGTCCTGGAAGCGGCGATACACCGAAGCGAAGCGAATGTAGGCGACTTCGTCGAGCTTTTGCAGCTCGGCCATCACCAGCTCACCGACCACGAGGGATTTGACCTCGCGCTCGCCGGTGGCGCGCAGTTTGTGTTTGATGTGCACCAGCGACGATTCAAGGCGCTCGACACTCACCGGGCGCTTCTCCAAGGCACGCTGCATACCGGCGCGCAGTTTTTCTTCGTCGAACGGCTGACGGCTGCCGTCGGTTTTGATCAGGCGCGGCAACACCAGTTCGGCAGTCTCGAACGTCGTGAAACGCTCGCCGCAGGCCAGGCATTCACGCCGGCGGCGCACCTGTTCGCCCTCGGCGACCAGACGCGAGTCGATGACCTTGGTGTCGTTGGCACCGCAGAAGGGACAGTGCATGGTGGCAGGCAACAAAAAAAGGGAGGGCCATGGTAGCGCATCCCCGTGGCAAGACAAGCCATAGGGTTTGCGGTATACAGACGGCTATAGTGTTTGATCCATGGATTTCACCTTGCTGGAGCCGTAAATGTCCCTAAGACCGCTCGTTTTGCTCAGTCTATTCAGCCTGCTGGTGGCCTGCGGCAGCGATGCACCCAAGTCCCAGCCGCCGACGCCAGGGCCGGCCCCACAGGCTGCGCAGAAAAAAGCGCAAGAATCGGCCAACCTCGGACCGCTGCCGGCGTATCAACGTGAATTGAGCGGCACCTTGCAAGGCGTGCCTGCCGGCGCCGAAGTCGAACTGGCGCTGCTGGTGATCGACGAAAAGGATCGCCCGCAACAATTGCTCGCCAGCTCCAGTTTGATCGGCACCAATCAAGTGCTGCCATTTCACCTGCGTTTTAATCCGGAATCGTTCCCTTCCGGTGCCCGCGTTGAACTGCGCGGTCGTGCCAGCCAGTCCGGCCAGTTGATTCTGCATCTGCCGTCGCGGGTCATCTCGCAGCCAACCACGCAGGCTTTGGGTCAGCTGCAATTTGTCAAAGCGCCATGATTGCACCGCTCGACCTGCAACAGGCCTTGGGTGAACTGCTCGGTGATGCGCAGCTTGTACCTGTCGCATTACCCGAGACCGACCTGAAACTCTGGCTGATCGACGGCGACAACATGGACCGCGCATTCAGCCCGGAAGAAACCCGGCGGATTCTGCATGAGCCGCCGTACTGGAGTTTCTGCTGGGCCAGTGGCCTGGCAGTGGCGCGCTACCTCGCCGAATTCCCCGAGTGGGTCAAAGGCAAACGGGTGCTGGATTTCGGTGCCGGTTCCGGGGTGGCGGGCATCGCTGCAGTGAAGGCCGGCGCGCTTGAAGTGGTGGCCTGTGACCTCGACCCGCTGGCGATTGCCGCGTGCCGGGCAAACGCGCAACTCAATGATGTCCATCTCAACTACTCGACCGACTTTTTCGCCGAGGCGGACCGGTTTGATCTGATCCTGGTCGCCGATGTGCTCTACGACCGGGCGAACCTGCCATTGCTCGATGAATTTTTAACCCGTGGCAAAGAGGCGCTGGTGGCCGATTCGCGTGTCAGGGATTTTCGTCATTCGCTGTATCAGCGCATCGAAATGCTGGAGGCCATGACTCTGCCGGATCTGGCCGAACCTGAAGAGTTTCGGCATGTGAGCCTTTACCACGCGCGGCGCGGCTAAAAGCTTCGCGAGCAGGGATGTTCGGTGTGACGTAGATCACTTGTGGGAGCGAGCCTGCTCGCGATGGCGATGTGTTCGGCAACACAAGACTAACTGCCACCCCGCTTTCAGCCATACCCCGCCTGGCCTTATAGTTGCCCCATTCACGCTTCCAAGAGATCCCCCATGAGTCAGGAAACGCCGTACATCTTCGACGCCACGACTGCTGATTTCGACCAGTCGGTGATCGAGAACTCCTTCCACAAACCGGTGCTGGTGGACTTCTGGGCCGAATGGTGTGCGCCCTGCAAAGTGCTGATGCCATTGCTGCAGACCATTACCGAGAGTTATCGGGGCGAGTTGCTGCTGGCCAAGGTCAACTGCGATCTGGAACAAGACATCGTCGCCCGTTTCGGGATTCGCAGCCTGCCGACCGTGGTGCTGTTTAAAGATGGTCAACCGGTCGACGGTTTTGCCGGTGCACAGCCGGAATCCGCCGTACGGGCGATGCTTGAGCCTCACGTACAAATGCCGCCACCGGCCGCCGCCGACCCGTTCGAGCAGGCTCAGGCCTTGTTCGATGACAGTCGTTTCGCCGACGCCGAAGCCGTACTGAAAGTGTTGCTGGGCGAAGACAACACCAACGCCAAAGCGCTGATCCTCTACGCCCGCTGCCTCACCGAGCGCGGTGAGTTGGTTGAAGCGCAAACCGTGCTCGACGCGGTCAAGAGCGATGAACACAAAGCGGCGCTGGCCGGTGCCAAGGCGCAGATCCTGTTTCTCGGCCAGGCCAAGGATTTGCCGGATGCGGCAGACCTGAAAGCGCGTCTGGCGAAAAATCCGCAGGATGATGAAGCGGTGTATCAACTGGCCATTCAGCAACTGGCTCGCCAGCAATACGAGCCGGCGCTGGACTCGTTGCTGAAACTGTTCATCCGCAATCGCAGCTACAGCGAAGGCTTGCCGCACAAGACCTTGCTGCAGGTGTTCGAATTGTTGGGCAATGACCACCCGCTGGTGACCACGTACCGCCGCAAGCTGTTTGCTGCGCTGTATTAAGCAACCTTGTAGGAGCACGGCTTGCCGGCGATGGCGTCCCTGAGATCGCCATCGCCAGCCGCCTGTGCTCCTACAAGGGCTCTTGCCAGCTGTAGAGCGGCGTATCGCCGCCGCTCGACACCTTCACATCGGCGCTATGGCGCAAGCGCACCAACAAGCGCTTGCCCGACGCCGCGCTGCCCGTCAGAGCTTCCAGCTGATCGAGCAAATCCGGCCCGCTCAATTGCCCGGCCTTGCGCAACAGGTCCCTGGCGATCTGCCACAACGCCTCATCCTGAGTCACCGGTTTGGCCGGGGCGACACTGGCCTCGGGCTGGCTCACCTGCAACTGCGCGCCGAGCCGTGCCCAGTCGCCGTCATCCATCTCCAGCGTCAAATCCACCGGCCAGTCGCCGATGCTTCCGCGTATACGCAACATACGTCTGCTCCTGCACATTTCTGACCTGCATGCTCCCATGGGACTTGTGCAACGCCAAGTAGCCGGTCAAACTCCTCGCACTTACGTTATAAGATTACATAACAAATACTTCATTTTACTTTTCGAGGACCCGCCATGCGCCGTCTGCTGCTCGCTTTGCCGTTTGCCTTGTTACCGCTGGCCGTCGCCCACGCCGCTGACGAACATGATCATGAGCACGGCAGCCTCGGCGCCCACGAACATGGCGTCGGTCGCTTGAATGCCGCGCTGGACGGCCAGACCCTGGAACTGGAACTTGAAAGCCCGGCGATGAACCTGGTGGGCTTCGAACACGCCGCCACCACGGATGCCGACAAAGCCAAAGTCGCCACCGTTCGTGCGCAACTCGAAAAACCATTGGTGCTGTTCAACCTGCCAAAAGCGGCCGGTTGCGTGATCGCCATGCAGGAACTGGAAAGCCCGTTGTTCGGTGACAAACCGGACGCCGATGACCACGATGAAGACGCCAAAAACGAACATCATCACGATCACAGCGAAATCCACGCTCACTACCAATTCACCTGCGCAGCTCCCGGCGCCCTGAAAAACCTGGACTTGGCGAACATCTTCAACACGTTCCCGGCGACCCAGAAAATTCAGGTACAACTGATCAGCCCGAGCGGCCAGCAAGGCATTGAAGTGACAGCCAAGGCGGCCGCCCTGAAATTCTGAATCCACCGAAAATCCAATGTAGGAGCGGGCTTGCCCGCGAAGGGGCCATCACATTCAACACATCTGTTGACTGTCAGACCGGTTTCGCGAGCAGGCTCGCTCCCACAGGTTTATCAACACCCATGAAATCGGCGCCATGACCCAAGCACTCATCGAACTGTCCGACCTGGGCTTCAGTTGGCCCGGTCACCCGCCATTGCTGGACATCCCGGCGTTTCGCCTGGAGCCTGGTGAAACCCTGTTCCTCAAAGGCCCCAGCGGCAGTGGCAAGACCACCCTGCTCGGCCTGCTCGGTGGCGTGCAGAAGCCGGATCGCGGCAGCATTCGTCTGCTTGGCCAGGAACTGACCGAACTCGGCGCCGGTGCGCGCGACCGTTTCCGCGTCGATCACACCGGTTACATCTTCCAACAATTCAATTTGCTGCCGTTTCTGTCCGTGCGCGAGAACGTCGAACTGCCCTGCCACTTCTCCAGGCTGCGCGCCGAACGGGCGAAACAGCGCCACGGCAGCGTCGATCAGGCAGCGGCCACCCTGCTCGCTCATTTGGGTTTGAAGGATGAAAGCATCCTCAGCCGTCGCGCCGACTCGCTGTCTATCGGCCAGCAGCAACGCGTGGCCGCTGCGCGCGCGTTGATCGGTCAACCGGAATTGGTCATCGCCGACGAACCGACGTCGGCCCTGGACTACGACGCGCGAGAAAACTTCATTCGGTTGTTGTTCGCCGAATGCCGTGAAGCCGGGTCGAGCCTGTTATTTGTCAGCCATGACCAGAGCCTCGCACCGCTGTTCGATCGCCACCTGTCGCTGGCCGAACTCAATCGCGCCGCCACCCCGTTCGAGGTCTGAGATGTATTTGTTTCGTCTAGCCATGGCCAGTCTGGCTAACCGGCGCTTCACCGCCCTCCTCACCGCGTTCGCCATCGCCCTGTCGGTGTGCCTGCTGTTGGCGGTGGAACGAGTGCGCACCGAAGCCAAAGCCAGTTTCGCCAGCACCATCAGCGGTACCGACCTGATCGTCGGCGCGCGTTCCGGTTCGGTGAACCTGTTGCTGTACTCGGTGTTCCGAATCGGCAACGCCACCAACAACATCCGCTGGGACAGCTTCGAACACTTCGCCAACAATCCGAAAGTGAAATGGGCGATCCCGATGTCCCTCGGCGACTCCCATCGCGGCTATCGAGTAATGGGCACCACTGAGGCCTACTTCGAGCATTACCAGTACGGCCATCAGCAGCACCTGGAACTGGCCGACGGTCGCGCCTTCGCCACCGATCCGTTTGAAGTGGTGCTCGGTGCCGAAGTGGCGGATGCATTGCACTACAAGCTCGGCGACAAACTGGTACTGGCCCACGGTGTGGCGGTGATCAGCCTGGTCAAGCACGACGACAAACCATTCACCGTGGTCGGCATTCTCAAACGCACCGGGACCCCGGTGGACCGCACGCTGCACATCAGCCTTGGCGGCATGGAGGCGATTCACGTCGACTGGCACAACGGTGTGCCAGCGCAAGGCAACGGCCGGATCAGTGCCGATCAGGCGCGCAACATGGACCTCACGCCGCAAGCGATCACTGCGTTCATGCTCGGCCTCAACAGCAAGATTTCGACCTTTGCGATGCAACGCGAAATCAATGAATTCCGTGGCGAGCCGATGCTGGCGATCCTGCCCGGCGTGGCGCTGCAAGAACTTTGGAGTTTGATGAGCACGGCGGAAAAAGCCTTGTTTGTGGTCTCGCTGTTTGTTGTGCTGACCGGGTTGATCGGCATGCTCACGGCGATTCTCACCAGCCTGAACGAACGTCGGCGCGAGATGGCGATACTGCGTTCGGTGGGAGCCCGGCCGTGGCACATCGCGACCTTGCTGGTGTTGGAGGCGTTTGCATTGGCGCTGTCCGGGGTGATTGCCGGCGTGGCATTGCTCTATGTATGCATCGCCACCGCCCAAGGTTACGTGCAAGCCAATTACGGCTTGTACCTGCCACTCGCGTGGCCCAGCGAGTATGAATGGATGCTGCTCGGTGGCATCCTGATCGCCGCCTTGCTGATGGGCAGCGTGCCGGCCTGGCGCGCGTATCGCCAATCGTTGGCCGATGGCCTGTCGATCCGACTATGAGGACGTTGAACATGCCCCGCGCCTTACTTGCGCTGCTGATGCTGGTCGCCCTGCCCCTTTGGGCAGCCGAGCCGAAAGACCTGACCTGGTCGCAAATGATCCCGCCGGATGCCGCGCCGGAAGTGCCGAACATGACGCCCCTGCACGACCTGTCGCAGATGAGCAGCACGCTGTCTGCCGAGTCGGCACCCGCCGCCAGACAGGACATGCCGAATGCGCCGGTGGTGAAGAGCCTTGATGGTCAGAATATTCGCCTGCCGGGCTACATCGTTCCACTGGAAGTGAGTGAAGACGGTCGTACCACGGAGTTTCTGCTGGTGCCGTATTTCGGCGCGTGCATCCACGTGCCGCCACCGCCGTCGAACCAGATCGTGCATGTGAAAAGCGAAGTCGGCGTGAAGCTGGATGAGCTGTACCAACCGTACTGGATCGAGGGGGCGATGCAGGTCAAGGCATCAACCAGTGAGTTGGCGGATGCCGGATATCAGATGGAGGCGAACAAGATTTATGTGTATGAATTGCCGGAGTGAATCCGGCAATTCTGTGTTGCCCACAAGATAGCTATCGCGAGCAGGCTCGCTCCCACAGGGTTTAGGTGATCCCTGTGGGAGCGAGCCTGCTCGCGATAGGGCCTCAGTTACACCACAGAAACAAGCCCCATCACTGTTTTCATTGAGCTGAATCAAAAGACCGCATCAGACGGATTTGTACCATTGGGCATCAAAAATTTTTAACGCCCTTTGGAGCCCTCCCATGCACAAGTCTTTGCTCAGCGCCTCGCTGGTTGCCCTCGCGCTCGCAGCCCCCCTCGCCCATGCCTTCGAGGCCGGCGACATCCTTATTCGTGCCGGCGCAATCACCGTCGACCCAAAAGCCGACAGTTCCAGCGTCAAGGTCGATCAAGGCCCGCTGGCCGGTGCAGACCTGGGTGGCGAAGCCACCCTGAGCAGCGACACGCAGCTGGGTCTGAACTTCGCGTACATGTTTACCAGCCACTGGGGGATCGAACTGCTGGCAGCCACCCCGTTCGAGCATGACGTGAAGCTCAAAGGCACTGCCCTGGGCTCAGCCGCCAACGGTAAACTCGGCACCATTAAACAGCTGCCACCGACCTTGAGTGTCGTGTACTACCCGCTGGACTCGAAGTCCGATTTCCAACCGTATCTCGGCGCCGGCATCAACTACACCGTGATCTACGACGAAAACGTCGGCAGCGAAGCCCAGGCCAAGGGCTTCAGCAACTTCGAAGCGGACAACTCATGGGGCCTGGCGTTTCAGGTTGGTGCTGACTACATGATCACCGACAACATCTTGATCAACGCCCAGGTACGCTACATCGACATCGACACCACCGCGACCGTTGAAAACAACGCAATTGCGCCGGGTACCCGGGCTAAAGTCGATGTGGACGTAGACCCGTTCGTTTACATGGTTGGTTTGGGTTACAAGTTCTAAGCCCCCTTCGCGAGCAGGTCGAATCGTCGCACCGTCGCTCCCACATTTGATCTGTGCATCAACACACAACCACTGTGGGGGCGACGGTGCGACGATTCGACCTGCTCGCGAAGACGTCAGCCCAGACAGCACACAGCCAGACCCAATAAAAAAGGCGCCTCAACAGGCGCCTTTTTTGTGATCGCGAAAATCTCAGCGCCCCAACAACCGTGCCAGGCCAACACTCATGGGTGTCTGCGCAGGGTAGGTAAAGCGCTCCAGCAAACGCCGGTTGTTCGCCCGCGAATGGCGGATATCGCCAGAGCGCGCCGGGACGTAGCTGATGGGCGGCAACTCACCGAACAGCGCTTCCAGCGCTTGTAGCAATTGCTTGAGACTGGTCGCCTGGTTCCAGCCGACATTCACCGCACCGGCTTCAACTTGCGGCTTTTCGATGGCCTGCACCAGCAGTTCAATCAGATCCTCGACGTAGACGAAATCGCGCGTCTGCTCGCCATCACCGAACACGGTAATCGGCAGACCTTGGCGCGCCCGTTCGCTGAAAATGCTGATGACCCCAGAATACGGCGAGGAGGGGTCCTGACGCGGGCCGAAGATGTTGAAGAAGCGGAAAATCACCGGCTCCAGCGCATGCTGGCGACGGTAGAATTCGAAGTAGTGTTCGCTCGCCAACTTGTCCACTGCGTAAGGCGTCAATGGCGCCTTGGGCGTGTCTTCGTCAATCGACTCACCTTCGCCATTGTTGCCGTAAACCGCCGCACTGGAGGCAAACAGCACGCGTTTGACGCCGGCCTGGCGCATGGCTTCGCAGACATTCAGTGAACTGATGAAATTGCTCTGGTGAGTCTTCACCGGATCGGCCACCGAGGCCTGTACCGAGGCCACCGCGGCCAGGTGCGCCACGGCGCTGCAACCGACCATCGCCTGAGCCACCAAAGCAGCGTCGGCGACATCACCTACGATCAATTCGAGGTTGGGGTTATCCAGCGGCAGGTTGCTGCGTTTGCCGGTGGACAGATCATCGAGAATGCGCACCGAATGCCCCTTGGCGAGCAAGGCATCGGTCAGGTGCGAGCCGATGAAACCGGCACCGCCGGTGATTAAAACAGGTCCGTCAGCCATGGCGATAAAACCTATCCAGTAGGCCCGGGAGTGCGGCGCGCCAGGCGCGAGGTTTGATCCCGAACGTGTGCAAAATTTTCTTGCAGGCCAACACCGCGTGTTGCGGCTCTTCGGCGGCATCCGGTCGCGCGGCGTGAGCCTGGGCGGTCGGCGCTTCAATGGCCAGCGGATGCAGGCTGCGTGCTTCGGTCAAGATAGCCTGACCCAGTGCCAGCGGCGTGGTCGCCTCATGGCCGGCGTAATGATAGGTGCCCCACAGCGGCGCGGCACAATCGAGTTGTTTGAGCACCGAGATGATCACACGGGCCGCATCGTCGACCGGTGTCGGGTTGCCCCGGCGGTCGTCGGCCAACAACAGTTCTTCAGGCGTCTCGGCCCGCGCGAGGAAACGCCCGAGCGTGCCGTCAGGACTGTCATCGAGTAACCAGCCGAAACGCAGCAACACGTGCTGCGGGCAAGTCGCGCGAACGCTTTGTTCGATGCGCCACAACGACTGACCGCGCAGTCCCAGCGGAACCGGTTCGTCCTTCTCGCTGTAGGCGGTGGCACGGGAGCCATCGAACACGCGATAACTCGAGGGTTGCAGCAGAACAATGTTGTGATGCTGGCACAGTTCGGCCAGACGCTCGATTGCTCGCTCCTGCCCGGCCAGACGTTGCTCGCTGACTGTTTCCGCCTGAAACCAGTCGAAGTAGTAGGCGAGGTTGATCAACGCGTCCGGGCGGGTGTCGTCGAGCAGTTGCGTCAGGCTCGCGGCATCCCAGCCGTCTTGCGGGGGGCGGGGGGCGAGGAAACCGATGTCTTCCTCCGCACCGAGGCGAATCAGCGCCTGCCCAAGGGCATTTCCGCCGCCCAGTAACATAAGGCGCATTCGCATAGAGTCAGCAGGCCCAGTCTGATTGGAACGATGGCTTTTATCGACAAGGCCCGCGGGCCATGTCGTTGATAGTTTCTGGAATCGTTGCATTTTGCGGGTTTAGTGCGCAACCGTCATCCGTAAAGTGTAGATCTTGCCGTTTTGTGCAAGCAGACAGGGCCTCATCGCGGGCAAGCCTTGCTCCTACAATGGTGCCGGTCATACCTGTAATTGGATGGACTCGCCCACGCCGAGGCGTCAATGCGCCACGGTGGCAGTCTAAGAAGCCAACGGCAGCGAGGGCGAGTCCATGAAAAAGAATACGACGCTTAAACAGTCCCTGTCTTCAACCGATGTGTCGGCCTGTACGACAGTGGCGGTCGATCTTGCCAAGCAGGTCTTTCAGGTCGCAGGCGAAGACGCTCTGGGCCAGGTGCTTTATGAAGAACGCCTCAAATCGCGTGAAGC
>NZ_JBFUIH010000070.1:0-23723 GCF_056401975.1 Pseudomonas sp. P4_C8
CATGCTCGCATCGTTACGCGGACTGTTCTGGCGGAACTGGCCGCCGTAGATCGTCAGGCCGCTGATCTCGGTGGACGTCAGCTGGCCACCCTGGAAGGTTTGTGGCAGCGAGCGGCCATCGTCTGAACGCAGGATGGGCAGTATTGGCATCCACTCGCCGACCTTCACTTCGGTTTTACTCACTTTCATCTTCCCGGCCACCGCCAGACGACCAAAGTCATCGACGGGGCGACCGTCGCTGCCAATCGGCAGCAGTTGGGTGCCGCCCGTGCCTTTACCGCCATCGAGCTTGACCGACAGCAGTCCCAGCATATCCGCGCCGAACCCCACCGGGCCTGGGGTGAAACCGGACTTGGCGTCGAAAATGAAGCTCTGCGTCCACTCCTCGGCCTTGCCCTGGGGGAAGGCCGGGTTGGTGAAATTGCGGTTGATGTAGAAGTTGCGCAGGTTCAGGTTGACCTTGGCGCCTTCTACAAAACCCGATTCCTCGGCCTGGGCGGGCAGGGCTGCCGTGGCCACAGCAATGGCAATCAGGCCGGGGAACAAATACTGCGCGGAAGAAGGCGTCATGGGCTCGGGTCTCTCTAATTTTTTGGGATGAAACAGGGCGCTGCCGCAACGTGGGGTTGCAGTCAAAAGAACGGATTGATTAAACGCAGTGGTATCAGCCGGACAGGGCAGGGCGCGGGGGCATAGGGTGAACCTGATGTTGTTGGTCTTGTGCGAGGAATGGTGCGGGGAATGTACTAGATGGTTCAATCGGCGAAGGCGGGATTTGTGCGATTATCGAACGCAAGATTGGGTCGGGGATTTGTGTTGTCTGTTGTGGCCTCATCGCGAGCAGGCTCACTCCCACATTGATCTCCGTTGTTCATTAATAGTGTGTTCACTGAAAATCCACTGTGGGAGCGAGCCTGCTCGCGATGAGGCCCGCCCAGTCATCCCACTTTTTCTCGCACCCAACAAAAAGCCCACCAAAAGGTGGGCTTCATTGTTTTCACCGCGCTATCAGAACAACTTCATCTTCGGCGCTTCTTCTTTCAGCGGTTCGACCTTGGCGGTCTGCTGATTCCAGCCGCCACCCAAGGCCTTGTACAGGTTGACCGCGCTGACCAGTTGCGCCAGACGGTCGGTAATCAACACTTGTTGGGCGTTGAACAGCTGACGCTGGGCATCGAGGAAGGTCAGGTTGCTGTCGACACCAATGAGGTAGCGACGCTGGGCCAGACGGTAGTAGTCCTGGTTGGCGGTGACAAAGTCACGCTGAGCCTGCAACTGAGCGGTGTAGGTCTCGCGGGCGGCCAGGCCGTCGGCGACTTCCTGGAAGGCCGTTTGAATGGACTTCTCGTAGTTCGCCACGCCGATGTCTTTCTGGATCTTCGAGTAATCCAGGCTGGCGCGCAGGCTGCCGGCGTTGAAGATCGGCAAGTTGATCTGCGGCTGGAACAACCAGGTCCCCGAACCTCCCTTGAACAGCCCGGACAAGTCCGGGCTCAGGGTGCCGGCGTTGGCCGTCAGGCTGATGCTCGGGAAGAACGCAGCCCGTGCCGCGCCGATATTGGCGTTGGCGGCCTTAAGGTTGTATTCGGCCTGGAGAATGTCCGGACGACGTTGCAGCAAGTCCGATGGCAAGCCGGCCGGCACGTCGCTGAGCAAATCGTCAGACAGCGGCTTGGCGGCTTGCAGGTTGGCCGGGATGCTGGTGCCGAGCAGCAGCACCAGACTGTTTTGATCCTGAGCGACCTGGCGGGTGTACTTCGCCAATTGCGCCCGGGCGTTTTCCACCGAGGTGCGCGACTGGGCGAGGTCCAGTGCCGACGCCACACCGACTTCGGCACTGCGCGCGGTGAGCTTGTAGCTCTCCTCGAACGCACCGAGGGTGTCCAGGGTCACTTTCAACAGTTCCTTGTCGGCTTGCCAGGTCAGGTAGGCGTTGGCCACGTTGGCCACCAGGCTGATCTGCGTGCTGCGTCGACCTTCTTCCGTGGCGAAGTATTTTTGCAGCGCTTCTTCGCTGAGGCTGCGAACCCGACCGAACATGTCGAGTTCATAGGCACTGATGCCGACCGTGGCCGAGTAGGAACTGACGATACCTGACTGGCCGTTCTGCGTAGCGTTATTGGGAACGCGCTGGCGGCTGCCGCTGCCATTGGCCGAGACGGCCGGGAACAGGTCGGCACGCTGGATGCGGTATTGAGCCGCAAAGGCATCGATGTTCAGCGCCGCGACACGCAGGTCGCGGTTGTTTTCCAGTGCGACCTGAATCAGCTGTTGCAGGGCCGGGTCATGGAAAAACTGCTTCCAGCCTTGCTCCGCCGCAGCCTGGCTCGGCGCCTGGGCCGGCGAATACGCCGGGCCCTGCGGGTATTGGCCCGCCACTGGTGCCTCAGGCTGCTGATAATCGGGTATCAGCGAGCAACCACCAAGCACAAACGCGGCGACGGCTAGGGAGAGTAGCGACTTGCTCATTGGCCAGCCTCTTTAGGAGTTTCAGTGGCGTCATCCGGGTCGACTATTTTGCGCTGACCGATGGACGACACAGTGACGAAGAACAGTGGGACCCAGAAGATCGCCAGAACGGTAGCGGTGATCATACCGCCAATCACTCCGGTGCCGATGGCATGCTGGCTACCCGAACCTGCACCGGTGGAAATGGCCAGTGGCACCACGCCCAGGACGAAGGCGAGCGAGGTCATGATGATCGGTCGCAAACGCATCCGGCTGGCTTCAATCGCTGCATCGCGCAGGCTGCGCCCTTGCTCATGCAGTTCCTTTGCAAATTCGACAATCAAAATGGCGTTTTTCGCCGCCAGGCCGATGGTCGTCAACAGGCCCACCTGGAAATACACATCGTTGGACAGGCCGCGCAGGCTGGTCGCCATCAATGCACCGATGATCCCCAAAGGCACCACCAGCATCACCGCAATCGGAATCGACCAGCTTTCATACAGCGCCGCCAGACACAGGAACACCATCAGCAGCGACAGGGCGTACAGCGCTGGCGCTTGCGAACCGGACAACCGTTCTTCGTACGACAGGCCGGTCCAGGAAATACCGACACCCGCCGGCAGTTTGGCGGCTATGGCTTCGACTTCGGCCATGGCTTCACCGGTGGAATAGCCCGGCGCCGGGGAGCCGAGGATTTCCATCGCTTCTACGCCGTTGTAACGGGCCAGTTTCGGCGACCCATAAATCCATTCACCCTTGGCAAACGCCGTGAACGGAACCATGGTGCCGGCGCTGTTGCGCACATACCATTTCTGCAGGTCTTCAGGGCTCATACGGGAGCCGGGCTGACCTTGTACGTAAACCTTCTTCACTCGACCACGGTCGATGAAGTCGTTGACGTAGCTACTGCCCAGCGCGATCGACAGGGTGTTGTTGATGTCGGCGATGGTAATGCCCAAGGCACTGGCCTTCTCGTCATCGATTTCCAGTTGGAATTGCGGTTCGTCGTTCAGGCCGTTCGGACGGACCTGAGTCAGAATCTTGCTTTGCGCTGCCATGCCGAGGAACTGGTTGCGTGCTTGCATCAGTTTTTCGTGACCGATACCGGCACGGTCCTGAAGGAACACGTCGAAACCGGTGGCGTTACCCAGTTCCAGTACCGCCGGTGGTGCGAAGGCAAACACCATGGCATCACGGAAGGTGAAGAAGTGCTGCTGGGCACGGGCCGCCACCTTGAACACGTTGTTGTCGGCGTTACGTTCGTCCCATGGCCGGAGCATGATGAACGCCATACCCGAGCTCTGGCCACGACCCGCGAAGTTGAAGCCGGTCACGGTAAACACCGAGTTCACCGCATCGCCTTCACCGCCATCCTTGCCCGGACGCAGCAGGAATTCACGCATCTCGTCCACGACCACCTGGGTGCGCTGGGAGGTTGAACCGGCCGGTGTCTGCACCTGGGCGAACAATACGCCCTGGTCTTCTTCAGGCAGGAACGCCGTCGGGATACGGGTGAACAACCAGATCATGCCGACAATGATGATGAGGTAGGCCAACAGGTACGGTGCCTTCTGCGTGAGCATGTTGCCTACGCCGCGCTCGTAGCTTTTGACGCCCCGGTCGAAGTTGCGGTTGAACCAGCCGAAGAAACCGCGTTTCGGGGTGCCGTGCTCGCCTTTCGGAATCGGCTTGAGCATCGTGGCGCAAAGCGCCGGGGTGAAGATCAGAGCAACCAGAACCGAGAGCGCCATGGCCGAAACGATGGTGATCGAAAATTGCTTGTAGATCACGCCGGTGGAGCCGCTGAAGAACGCCATTGGCAGCAGAACCGCCGACAGCACCAGGGCGATACCGACGAGTGCGCCCTGGATCTGGCCCATGGATTTCTTGGTGGCTTCCTTGGGCGACAGGCCTTCTTCACTCATCACCCGTTCGACGTTTTCCACCACAACGATGGCGTCGTCCACCAGCAAGCCAATGGCCAGGACCATACCGAACATGGTCAGGGTGTTGATGCTGAAACCAGCTGCCGCGAGGATGCCGAACGTTCCCAGCAACACCACCGGCACGGTCATCGTGGTGATGATGGTGGCGCGGAAGTTTTGCAGGAACAGGAACATCACCAGGAACACCAGTGCGACTGCTTCGACCAGGGTTTCAACCACACCTTTGATCGATTCGGTCACCACCGGGGTGGTGTCATATGGGAACACCACTTCCATCCCTTCAGGGAAGAACGGCTTGAGGCTGTCGATGGTCGTGCGCAAGGCTTTTGCAGTGTCGAGGGCGTTGGCGCCAGTGGCCAGCTTCACGGCCAGGCCGGACGCCGGAGCGCCGTTGAACTGGGCGTTGATGCTGTAGTTCTCACCGCCCAGACCGACGTCAGCGACATCTTTCAAGCGAACTTGAGAGCCGTCCTTGTTGACTTTGAGCAGGATTTTTTCGAACTGCTCAGCGGTCTGCAGGCGAGTCTTGCCGATGATCGTGGCGTTCAACTGTGTGTCGGGCAGGGCAGGCAAGCCGCCGAGCTGACCGGATGACACCTGGACGTTCTGTGCGGCGATGGCGGTTTTGACATCGATCGGGGTCAGGTTGTATTTGTTCAACTTGGCCGGGTCGAGCCAGATACGCATGGCGTACTGGGAGCCGAATACCTGGAAGTCACCGACACCGGCTGTCCGCGAGATCGGGTCCTGCATGTTCGACACAATGTAGTTCGACAGGTCGTCCTTGGTCATGCTGCCGTCACGCGAGACCACGCCGATCACCAACAGGAAGTTCTTCACCGCCTTGGTGACACGGATACCTTGCTGCTGCACTTCTTGCGGCAGCAACGGGGTGGCCAGGTTCAGTTTGTTCTGGACCTGAACCTGCGCGGTATCGGAGTTGGTGCCTTGCTCGAAGGTCGCGGTGATGGTCATGGTGCCGTCGGAGTTACTTTCCGAGGACACATAACGCAAGTGGTCGATACCGTTGAGCTGTTGCTCGATCACCTGCACCACGGTGTCTTGTACCGTTTGTGCCGAAGCACCCGGGTAGGCCACGGAGATGGCGATCGCCGGAGGCGCAATGCTCGGGTATTGGTTGATCGGCAGCTTGAGGATCGACAGTGCCCCGACCAACATGATCACCAGGGCTATCACCCAGGCGAAAATCGGACGGTCGATAAAAAATTTCGACATGGTTTACTCCCCTTTGCCGCTGGAAGCTTTGTCAGCTGCCTGTGCGGGGGCCGGGTTCTTTACGCCAACGTTAGTCGCTTCAGTGGCTTTGACTTCGATGCCAGGCTTGACGAATTGCAGCCCTTCGGTGATCAGGCGATCGCCTGCCTTCAGTCCGTCCTCGATCAGCCATTGACTACCGACGGTGCGGTTGGCCTTGAGCTGACGCAGTTCGACCTTGTTGTCAGGGCCGACGACCAGTGCAGTCGGCGTACCTTTAAGGTCGCGCGTTACGCCTTGTTGCGGCGCCAGAATCGCTGCCGCGTTTACACCGGACTGCAACTGGGCGTGAACGAACATGCCCGGCAGAAGGGTGTGCTCAGGGTTCGGGAACACGGCACGCAGAGTGACGGAACCGGTGGTCTGGTCAACCGAGATTTCGGAGAATTCCAGTTTGCCGTCCAGCTTGTACTGGCTGCCGTCTTCGAGGGTCAGCTTCACCGTCGCCGAGTTGTCGCCGGCCTTTTGCAGACGACCGCTTTCCAGTTCGCGGCGCAGTTGCAGCAATTCCACCGAGGACTGAGTCACGTCGACATAGATCGGGTCGATTTGCTGGATCACCGCCATCGGATCGGCCTGGCCGCTGGTCACCAGCGCGCCTTCTGTCACGTTAGAGCGACCGATACGACCGGTCAGCGGTGCGTAAACCTTGGTGTAGCGCACGTTGATCTGGGCGGTTTGCAGGGCGGCTTCCGATTGCATCCGGTTGGCCACGGCCGTGTCGTATTCCTGACGGCTCACCGCTTGTTCGGCGACCAGTTGCTTGTAGCGGTCGGAGATCGACTTGGTCTGCTGCAGGTTGGCTTCTGCACTTTTCAACGTAGCGTCATACACCGACGAATCGATCTGATACAGCTGCTGGCCAAGCTTGACGTCGCCGCCTTCCTTGAACATGCGCTTGAGAATGATGCCGTTCACCTGAGGACGAACTTCGGCGATGCGGTAGGCGCTGGTACGGCCCGGCAGGTCGGATGTCAGGGTGAAGGCTTGAGTTTGCAGGGTAACAACGCCGACCTGAGGAGGCGGTGCGGCTGGTGCGGCTTCTTCCTTTTTGCATCCGCTGAGCAGCGATGCCAAGGCGACGGCAGTGACCAGAGCGGTAACAGCTGGCTTGAATTGCATGAAAATCCTCGGGTCAGGCGCGCAGAATGCGCACGAGAAAGGTGGAAGGGTAAAAATGGGGTGCTGAGTGGATAAGTAGCTTGCTAAGGAATATACTTACGTTCATGGTTGTTTGTAAACACCTTGGCTGTGTACCCACATCGCTACAAAAGCCGTTCAAAGGTTTGAATTGTAAGACGGGGACGGCGCCCAAGAGCGGTCACTCCACTTTTATTCAGCTGATGTTCAGACATCGCTGAAGCATCCTGATTGAGGTTTTACTGCCATGGTCCGTCGCACCAAAGAGGAAGCCCAAGAAACCCGCAGCCAGATACTTGAAGCGGCAGAGAAAGCCTTTTATGAAAGGGGCGTGGCGCGCACGACACTGGCGGACATCGCTACCTTGGCCGGCGTGACTCGCGGTGCTATCTACTGGCATTTCAGCAATAAGGCTGATCTGGTGCAGGCCATGCTGGATACCTTGCATGAGCCGCTGGATGAGATGGCCAGGGCCAGTGAAAGCGAAGATGAGCTCGATCCGCTCGGCTGCATGCGCAAGCTGCTGATTCATTTGTTTCATCAAGTTGCGCTGGATCCAAAGACCCGACGTATCAATGAGATTTTGTTTCATAAGTGCGAATTCACCGATGAAATGTGCGACCTGCGTCAGCAGCGTCGAACGGTCAGCCTGGATTGCAATGTGCGAATCGCCCTGGCTTTGAGTAATGCCGTGAATCGGGGGCAAATGCCTGAAGACCTCGACACGGCGCGCGCTGCCATCAGTCTGCATGCGTATGTCGATGGCATCCTGTATCAGTGGCTGCTGGCACCCGACAGTTTTCAATTGCACGCCGACGCCGAGCGTTGGGTGGAGACCGGGCTGGAGATGCTGCGCTTGAGCCCAAGCCTGCGCAAATGAAACAAAAAAAGCGTAAATGGTTTCGCTTGTGTCAGCTGTCAAGGCAGGCGCTGACGCCTTCGGCGCTCGTCTAACTACTTTGGGGTGCTTTTATATACGCACACTCGCCAGGATGACAGGTAGCGAGCTACGTAATTTGTAGGGAATTTGTGTCTTGGGTGTGAATGCGTGTGAGCACGCCACTTGAAAACGAAAAAAGCCCCGGCTCTCACGAGTCGGGGCTTTTTTGCATTTCAGTGATTAATGCTTACATCGCCGGGTAGTCGATGTAACCCACCGGGCCTTTGCCGTAGAACAGTTCTGGACGCGCTTCGTTCAACGGCGCATCGGCCTTCAAACGTGCAGGCAAGTCCGGGTTGGCAATGAACGGCACACCGAAGGCGACCGCATCGGCCTTGCCGTTGGCCAGCCAGGCGTTGGCGCTGTCCTTGGTGAAGCGTTCGTTGGCGATGTACGGGCCGCCGAACGCTTCTTTCAATTGTGGGCCAAGGCTGTCGCCGGCTTCTTTTTCACGCGAGCAAATGAACGCGATACCACGCTTGCCCAGTTCCCGAGCGACGTAGGTGAAGGTTTCGGCCAGGTTGTCGTCGCCCATGTCATGGGAATCGGCGCGCGGTGCCAGGTGCACACCGACGCGGCCGGCGCCCCAGACTTCGATAGCAGCGTCAGTCACTTCCAGCAGCAGGCGCGCACGGTTTTCCAGGGAACCGCCGTATTGGTCGGTGCGCTGGTTGGTGCTGCTTTGCAGGAACTGGTCGAGCAGGTAACCGTTGGCACCATGGATTTCCACGCCGTCAAAACCCGCGGCCTTGGCGTTCTCGGCACCGGTGCGGTAAGCGTCGATGATGTCGGCGATTTCAGCGGTTTCCAGGGCACGCGGGGTTGGGTAATCGGCCAATGGGCGAACCAGGCTGACGTGCCCTTTTGGCTGGATGGCACTCGGTGCGACCGGCGCTTCACCGTTCAGGTACGACGTGTGAGAAACCCGGCCGACGTGCCACAGTTGCAGGAAGATCTTGCCGCCTGCGCCGTGGATGGCTTTGGTCACGTTAGCCCAGCCGCGTACCTGATCGTTGGACCAGATGCCGGGGGTGTCCGGGTAGCCGACGCCCATCGGCGTGACCGACGTGGCCTCGCTGAGGATCAGGCCAGCGGAGGCGCGCTGGACGTAGTACTCGGCCATCAGCGCGTTTGGCACGCGGCCTTCGTCGGCGCGGCAGCGGGTCAGCGGCGCCATGATGATGCGGTTGGCCAACTCGATGTCGCCCAGTTTGATCGGATCGAAAATAGTCGTCATGAATGCACCCTCGTGAGGTCTCAGTGGTTTAGTGAGTCGCTGGAGCCAGTTCGGGATTGCCGCTCTGACGGAAAGTAATCAGGGTCACCAGCAGGGCGAGCACCGCCAGTGCGGCGGCCGCGAGGGGCACGCTGGTCAGGCCGTAGCCGTGGGCGATCACGCTGCCGCCGACCCAGGCACCGAGTGCGTTGCCGATGTTGAAAGCGCCGATGTTCAGGGTCGACACCAGGTTTGGTGCCGCTTTGCCAAAGGTCACCACGTTCACTTGCAAGGCCGGGACGGCGGCAAAACATGCCGTGGCCCAGAGGAACAGGGTGATTTCGGTCGGGATCAGCGCGACGCTGGTCCACGTCAGTACGGTGGACACCACCGCCATGCTGATGAACACGCCGATCAGCGTTGCGGCCATGCTTTTGTCCGCCAGTTTGCCGCCGATAATATTGCCGACAGTCAGGCCCAGGCCGATGAGCATCAGGGTCCAGGTCACGCCACGTGGCGAGACACCGGTGACTTCGCCCAGCATCGGAGCGACGTAGGTGAACAGGGTGAAGACCGAGGCGGCGAACAGCGCGGTCATGCTCAGGGACAGCCAGATCCCGGCGCCCTTGAGTGCGGCCAGTTCGGCGCGCATGTCGAGTTTTTCTTCATCGCGCTTGGCCGGCAGGAAACGGATCAGACCGATCAAGGCGATCACACCGATCACGGTCACGGCCCAGAAGGTCGAACGCCAGCCGGCCTGTTGACCGAGCGCGGTGCCCAGTGGAACGCCGAGCACGTTGGCAAGGGTCAGGCCGGTGAACATCAAGGCCACGGCCGAAGCGCGTTTGTTGGCCGGCACCAGACCTGCCGCCACCACCGAACCGATACCGAAGAAGGCACCGTGGCAGAGGGCCGTGACCACTCGTGCAAACATCAACACGTTGTAGTCACTGGCCAGGGCGCAGAGTAAGTTGCCGACGATGAAGATCCCCATCAACGCAACCAGTGCAGCCTTGCGTGGCAGCCGGGCGGTGGCCAGTGCCATGAACGGTGCCCCGATGGCCACGCCCAGGGCGTAACCGGTCACCAGCCAGCCGGCGCCTGGGATCGACACACCGAGGTCCGCCGCCACGTCGGGCAGCAGGCCCATGATGACGAACTCGGTGGTGCCGATGGCGAAGGCGCTCAAGGCCAGAATGAGGAGCGAGAGGGGCATTGTTGATTCCTTGTTGGCTGACTGACGTTAAGGGTCAGAGCTCTTTGCTGAAGGTCTTGAGGAACTCCTGAATGGTTTCCTCATTACGTTTGAAAAAATGCCACTGGCCGACTTTGCGGCTGCTGATCAGGCCGGCGCGCTGCAAGGTCGCCAAGTGCGCGGAAACGGTGGACTGCGACAAGCCGCAACGTTGATCGATCTGCCCGGCGCAAACGCCGTGCTCGTTGCTGTGGGACTGGTCAGGGAATTCGACGTCCGGGTTTTTGAGCCAGTGCAGGATTTCTCGCCGTACTGGGTGTGCCAGGGCTTTTATTATTTCGTCGAGGTCGAGGTTCATGGCTTGGGAGCTCGTGATTAGTAAAACGCTATATCGCGATGAGGCGAACTTTAAATCGGTATTTCGCGATATACAAATATGATTTTGGTCTGATGACCGCATAAATCGGTATATCGGGTTATAGCGATACATGGGTGTAAAGAAACAATGGTGCAGTGCTAAGCTGCGCCCATGAACTATCTCGCACATCTTCACCTCGGTGGCCAGCGTCCCGGACAATTGCTCGGCAGTCTGTATGGCGATTTCGTCAAAGGACGGCTGCAAGGGCAATACGATCCGGAGATTGAGGCGGCCATCCAGCTGCATCGCAGCATCGACGTATTTACCGACCGCCATCCGCTGGTGGATGTGGCGTTGTCGCGGTTCTCCACGACGCGCCGGCGTTACGCCGGGATCGTGCTCGACGTGTTTTTCGACCACTGCCTGGCACGGGACTGGACGCTGTACGCCGACCGGCCACTGGCATTGTTCACGTCAGATGTGTACCGGGTACTGACGGCCGAGCCGCAATTGCCGGAGCGTTTGGCAAAGATCGCGCCGTACATGGTGGCGAATGACTGGTTGGGTTCCTACCGGGAGTTCGAGGTGCTGGAGCAGGTGCTGCGGGGGATTTCGCGGCGGTTGACCCGGCCTGAGGAACTGGCGGGGGCGATGCAGGAGTTGCGGGTGTTGTATGAACCGTTGAGCGAAGACTTTCGGTTGTTCTATCCACAGCTTCAAGATTTCGCCCAAAACCGCTGACACAAATCTTGTAGGAGCAGAGCTTGCTCGCGATGAACGATAACGCGGTCATCAGTTAAACCGCGGGGCCCCAATCGCGAGCAAGCTTTGCTCCTACAGAAAAGCGGTTACGCGGCGATCAGTTCGCCAGCACGACGCGGTTCGGCAGGTTTCGCCACTTCACCAAACAACGCTGTTTGCACCGCTTGCTGTGCCTCGAACGCCAGCGCCGCACGCTCCCGGCCTTCGCAAGCAATCGGCTTGAGCAGGTGAATCTCCACATTCCCCCGGTCATTGGCAAACAAGCGCATCAAGTGCGACAGCAGATCATCGTCACCAATAAACGGTGCCAGCGAATCAAGCTTGCCATCGCGCAGGTAACGAATTGCCACCGGTTGCAGCTGCACCTCTGAATCAATCGCCGCCGACAGCAGGCGACCATGGAAGGTACGCAACGAACGGCCATCGGTGGTGGTGCCTTCCGGGAACATCAGCAGCGGATGGGCCTGTTCCAGGTGGCGGGCCATTTGTTTGCGGATCAGCTGACTGTCACCCGACCCACGACGGATAAACAGACTGCCGGCCTTGGCCGCCAACCAGCCTGCCACCGGCCAGGTACGCACTTCGGCCTTGGACAGAAATGACAGCGGCGTGAGCATGCCCAGCAGTGGGATGTCGGTCCAGGACACATGATTGCTGACCCAGAGCATCGGTTGCTTGGGCAACTCGCCATGCACGGTGATGTGGAAGGGCAGGGCATTGCTCAATCGCGCCATGAAAAATCGCGACCAACGCTGGCGGCGGACCATCGAGTGGGCGATGCCCATACGCTCGAACAGTCCGAACACGCTGGCCATGCTCAAACCCAGTGCGACCACCACCAGCACTCGCGCAATCCGCGCGTACACCCGCAGGCGGTTCATCACATGGCCGCCTTGAAGTGCTTGGCGTAACGCGGGCAGAGCTCGTCGCGCTTGAGCAGGATGAACACGTCGGCGACCTGGAAGTCTTCGTCCCAGCACGGCTCGCCGCAGATCTTCGCACCGAGGCGCATGTAGGCCTTGAGCAGTGGCGGCATTTCGGCGATGACGTTGGAGGGGATATCCAGGGTCGGCAACGGCTTTTTCGGCTCGGCGCGCAGGTGTTCGGTGCACAGGTAGCGTTCGCGCAGACGCTGCATGATCGCGTGGGCCTGAATGCCGCCGTCCTGCATCGGAATGCTCGCGCACCCCATCAAATAGCTGTAGCCGCCCTGGTTCAACACCTCGGCCAGTTCACCCCAAAGTACGGCGATGGTGCCGCCGTTACGGTAGGCCGGGTCGACGCAGGTACGGCCGATTTCCAGGATCGGGCCTTTGAGGTGCACCAGGCCATGCAGGCTGAATTCTTCTTCGCTGTAGAACTTGCCCAGGCTGCTGGCCGCCGTGTGATCGAGCAAACGGGTGGTCGCCACCAGACGTCCGGTGTTCAAGTCACGTACGCCGATGTGGGCGCAGTGAACATCATAGTCATCCATGTCCAGACCCAGCTCGGCGCCCTTCAGCCTGGCGTTGAATTCGCCGCTGAACACGTTGAAGCGCAAGGCCTGGGCTTCCTGCAAGGCCTCGCTGCCGATCAGTCGTTCGGCTTGCAGGCGGCGGTCGTTGCCGGTGTCGCTGATGCGGGCGATCTGAGTCATTGCAAATCTCCTTGCGGGCTGCTCACTTGACGTGGGTTACAGCGGATCGACTTTCTTTATGTAGCCGTTTTGTGCAAGGTCAGGCTATGTAGCCCCAGTGTCATCGCCATTAAGCTTTGGTGATGCTTATATGACAGCCCACGAGGAGCCTCTTATGCCCTGGCAAACCCTGTTGAAGCGCCGCGAACGCCTGCCTGCCAACCCGGACCTGGCGGAAGGTTTCGCGACCTTGTTGCATCAATTGGGCACGGTGACGCCGTTCGAGTTGGCAGTGGCGGGCGCGCACCTGATGGCCACGCCGGGGCTGGCGTTTCTGGTGGGGTATCAGGCAGCGTTGCGGATGCTCTGGCCCAGCGCGCCGCTGAGCCTCGGCGCGTTGTGCGCGACCGAACAGCGCAGCCTGCGGCCGGCAGACATGCAAACCCGTCTCACCGATTTGCGCCTGAGCGGGCGCAAGGATTTCGTCACCGCCGGTGATGCCGCCGAGTGGCTGTTAATCGCCACCCGCAGTGAAGCGCCCGGCGAGGCAGCTCGCCTGAGCCTGGCCGTGGTCTACCCCGATGAACCGGGCGTGCGCCTGGAAAAACTCCCGGCCATTGCGCTGATACCGGACATCAGTCATGGCAAGTTGTTTCTCGACAACGCCCTGTGCGAGTTGTTGGCGGGGGACGGTTGGGACGCTTACGTCAAACCGTTCCGCACCCTTGAAGATGTGTACGTATTGAGCGCCATGACCGCGTGGCTGTATGGCATTGGCCAGGACAGTGACTGGCCGCAAGCCTTGCAACTGCGGTTACTGGCGCTGCTGGCCGGGTGCGCGGAAGTCAGCCGCCAGGCACCGAACAATCCCGCCGGGCATGTGCTGCTGGGTGGGTTATTTGCCCAGTTCGAGGGGCTCAAGGCCGAGATTGATCAGGCGCTGGCCGACGGGCCGCCGCATTGGGCGGCGATGTGGCAGCGCGATCGGCTGGTGATGGATTTGGCGGCAGGGGCCAGGGGGAAGCGATTGGTCAAGGCTTTGGCGGTGATCTGACTGGCCCCTTCGCTGGCAAGTCGAATCGTCGCACCGCAGCTCCTACAGTTTGAAATGCATTCCCCTGTAGGAGCTGGCTTGCCAGCGAAGACGGCCTGACTGACAACACAAATTCCAAAACTGTCATCAACCTCAACTAGGCTCTGCACGTTAATCCTCCCGAGCCCACGCCATGTTCAAAGGCTTGTCCCTGATTGTCATGCTGCTGCTCGGCCTCACGGCCCACGCCGAAAACTGGCCGGCCGAGCAATGGTCCATCGGCCCGAAAAGCTCCGGGCCCACGCTACAAGCCCTGGAAACCTACGCCTTCCCACCCCGCGACGACAGCACCCGCAAAGGCATCCGCACTGACGCCTTGCTGGTGATCCGCGACGGCCAGTTGATCTACGAACGCTACGCCGGCCCGACCACCGCCGACACGCCACACCTGACGTGGTCCATCAGCAAAAGCCTCATGGCCGCGGTGCTGGGGGTGGCGTATGGCGAAGGCCTGTTCAAACTCCAGGATTCGGTGCAGACGTTTTATCCACCGATGAAAAAACACCCCGCTGTGACCATGGCTGACCTGTTGCACTGGGCCTCAGGGCTGGACTGGCAGGAAGACTACGAATACGCACCGTTAAAGTCCTCGGTGGTGGCCATGCTCTACACCCGTGGACATCAGGACATGGCCGCATTTACTGCCGATCACGCCGAGTACGCCAAACCCGGTCAGGCCTTTCGGTACTCCAGCGGTGACAGCAATCTACTGTCCGCCGCGCTGAAAAACATCGTCAGTCCGACGCGTTATCCGGACTATCCATGGACCGCACTGTTCGAGCCTTTGGGCATCCATCATGCCGTTTGGGAAACTGATGCCACGGGTATTTTCGTTGCTTCGTCTTACGCTTACCTCACGGCTCGGGATCTGGCGCGAGTCGGTTTGTTGATGGCGCGCGACGGGCGCTGGCAGGATCGTCAGTTGCTGCCTAAAGACTGGGTCGCCTTCAATCGCGAACCGTTCGCCCACTATCAAGCCCATCAGGATGACGCCGTGCCCGGTGGTCAATGGTGGCTCAACCGCGCGGTGGAAGGGGCGACACAACCCTGGCCCGATGCTCCTGCCGACACCTTCGCGGCGCTGGGCCATTGGGGCCAGGCGCTGTATGTGATCCCCAGTGAACGTTTGGTGATCGTGCGCTATGGCGATGATCGCGACGGCAGCTACCAGCACAATGTTTTGCTCAAACTTGCGCTCAAGGCATTTGCGCAAAAGGTGCAGCCATGAGTCGCCGAGGATTTTTTCGTCGCCGGCCGTTCAGCACGTTGCTGTTGATCCTGCTCATCGCCTTGCTTGGCTGGGGCTGGCAGGAGCGAGTGGCGCTGTGGGCCTTCCCCGACATCATCAGCGCCTACACCGCCAAGGAGTATTGCTCGTGCCGGTATGTGATGAACAACGAGGCCGGTTATTGCCACAGCTATGTAAAGCAGTGGCTGCCCACCAGCCGCTTTGTCGATGACGCCGCCAGCAAACGCGTGACCGTCAGCGGAATGGGCCGCAGCAACAGCGCGGCGTGGCTCGGCGAACGCCAAGGATGCCGTCTGATTCCGTAGCATGTTTTGCAATTGGCTGCCGGGCGGTTAAGGTTCGTGCAGGTTTATCTGCCCCACGAGTCTCTATGTTCAACCGCTCCCTGCGCAAAACCCTCACGTTCCTGCTGTTGGCCGGCGCCACGCTGTCGGCCCAGGCCGATTGGTATCTGGACGGCGAGTCCTCGCGGCTGTCGTTCATCAGCACCAAAAACGCCAACATTTCCGAAGTGCAGCGCTTTCTGGTGCTGCACGGCAAGGTCGATGCCAATGGCCTGGCCGAGGTGGAAGTCGAGCTGGAGTCGGTCAACAGTGGCATCCCGTTGCGCGATGAACGCATGCGCAAGGAGTTGTTCGAGATCCAGACCTTCCCCGAAGCGTTGATCACCACGCAGATTGATCTGCGTCCCATCAACGACCTCGCGCCTGGCGCGCAGTTAGAGTTACGCTTGCCGCTGACCGTCAACCTGCATGGCAAGCAACACTCATACAACGCCGAACTGCTGGCGACGCGTCTCGACGATCGACGCTTTCAGGTGGTAACGCTCGAACCACTGGTCATCAATGCCGAAGACTTCGATTTGGCACCTGGGCTGGAAGCATTGCGCAAGGTCGCCGGTTTGTCGGCCATCAGTTTGTCGGTGCCGGTGGGTGCGGTACTGATTTTCACGGCGCGCTGACATGGCCGGCGCAATCTTTCCCTGGCGTGAAGGCAACCATTTTGAACTGCTGATCGACGGTCCGCAGTTCTTCCCACGCATGCTGGTCGCGATTGCCCGCGCCGAAGAACAGGTCGAACTGGAGTTATATCTGGTGGAGGCGGGTGCTTGTGCCGAGGCCATGGTGCAAGCATTGGTTTCGGCGGCCGAGCGCGGTGTGCGCGTGCGCTGCCTGTTCGATGACTATGGCAGCCTGGCATTTACGTTGACTTTGCGTCAGCGCCTGACGGCGGCCGGGGTCGAATTGCGTTTCTACAATCGCCTGAACTGGCGCCGTTGGATCGGCAACTTTTACCGCGATCACCGCAAACTGTTGCTGGTCGATCAAAGCCTGGCGGTGGTCGGTGGCACGGGCGTCACCGATGAGTTCTGGACGCCGGGTGAGGACACCAGCGAATGGCACGAGGTGATGGTGGAAATCACCGGGCCTTTGGTCATTGACTGGCAGTTGCTGTTCGACCGCCAATGGATCGCCAACCGTCATCGACGTGCCTGGAAACCGGTTGCGCATTTCGGCTTGCCGCGCCTGCCACGGGTGCCGGCAATGGGTGAGGGCATGGGCCGGGTGGCCTATGCCGACGCCCGCCAGCATCGCGACATTTTGCAATCACTGGTTCGCGCGTTGAACAGCGGCCAGCAACGGGTCTGGCTGGCAACTCCGTATTTCCTGCCGACCTGGAAAGTCCGCCGCTCACTGCGTCGTGCCGCCAGTCGAGGCGTCGATGTGCGCCTGCTGCTGACCGGGCCGCGCACCGATCACCCATCGGTGCGCTACGCCGGGCATCGCTACTACCCACGACTGCTCAAGGCCGGGGTGAAAATTTTTGAATACCAGCCGTGTTTCCTGCACCTGAAAATGGTCTTGATCGATGACTGGGTGAGCATCGGCTCGTGCAATTTCGACCACTGGAATTTGCGCTTTAACCTGGAAGCCAACCTTGAAGCGCTGGACCCAGGGCTGACGCGGGCCGTGGCGGGGAGTTTCGAGCGCGACTTTGCGCAGAGCCAGGAGGTCAGCCTCGAAGCATGGCAAAGCCGACCGCTGTGGAAGCGGGTCAAGCAACGAGTCTGGGGATGGGTGGATCGGTTGGTGGTGAATCTGCTGAATCTCAGGGGTTGATACCAAACTCTGCAACACCCTAAAACCATTGTGGGAGCCGAGCTGCTCGCGAAGACGGAATAACATTCAACGAAAATGCGACATGTTAGACCGCTTTCGCGAGCAGGCTCGCTCCCACATGGATATTGCGTCGATCACAAAATTTGTTTGCAACACCAATCAATTGTGGGAGCGAGCCTGCTCGCGATGGCGGTGTAACAGTCAACAAAGATGCTGAATGTTAAGGCCTCATCGCGAGCAGGCTCGCTCCCACAGGTTCATGCGATGTTTGAATAATTACAGCAATTCAAAGCTCTGCTGTGTCACGTCCTGGGAGTCGAGGCCGATCTGCACGTTGAACTTGCCCGGCTCGGCAGCGTACTTGAGCTGGGTGTTGTAGAACTTCAGGTCATCCTCAGTGATGGTGAAGTGCAGGACTTTCTGTTCGCCAGCCTTGAGCATGACTTTCTGGAAGTTCTTCAGTTCTTTGAGCGGTCGGATCATCGAGCCGGTCACATCCTGGATGTACAACTGCACCACGGTTTCGCCGTCACGCTTGCCGGTGTTTTTCACCGTGACGCTGGCGTCGAGCTTGCCGGTCTTGTTCAGCGTGGTCGACGACAGGGCCATGTCGCTCAGGCTGAAGTCGGTGTAGCTCAGACCGAAGCCAAACGGGAACAGGGGACCGGTGGTGTCATCGAGATACTGCGAGGTGTAGTTGCCCGGTTTGCCCGGCGTGAAGGGCCGGCCAATGCTCAGATGGTTGTAGTAGGTCGGAATCTGACCCACCGAGCGCGGGATGGTGATCGGCAGTTTGCCCGATGGGTTGTAGTCGCCAAACAGCACGTCGGCGATGGCATTGCCGCCTTCGGTGCCGGTGAACCAGGTTTCCAGAATCGCGTCAGCCTGTTCTTTCTCTTCGAGAATCGACAGCGGACGGCCATTCATCAACACCAGCACCAGCGGTTTACCGGTGGCTTTCAAGGCTCGGATCAGTTCACGCTGGTTTGGCGGAATGTTGATGTCCGTGCGGCTCGACGATTCGTGCGACATGCCACGGGACTCGCCAACCGCTGCCACCACTATGTCAGCGTCCTTGGCCGCTTTCACCGCTTCGTCGATCAACACGTTGGCCGGACGCGGATCATCCACCACTTCCAGGGCGTCGAAGTTGAGGAAGTTCAGGTAATCCAGCATCTTCTTGTCGCTGGTGATGTTGGCGCCACGGGCGTAGATCAGCGCCGATTGCGAACCCAGTGCAGCGGTCATGCCGTCGAACAGCGTGACCGATTGCGCAGGGCGACCGTTGGCGGCCCAACTGCCCATCATGTCGATCGGTGCCTTGGCCAGCGGCCCCACCAAAGCGATTTTCGCGGTTTTCTTCAGCGGCAGGGTTTCGTTCTGGTTCTTCAGCAACACCATGCTGCGGCGCGCGACATCGCGGGCCTCGGCGCGGTGCAGGCGGCTGTCGGCATTGGTGTCGGCCGGATCATCCTCGGCCTTGCCGATGCGCAGGTACGGGTCCTTGAACAGACCCATGTCGTACTTGGCCGCCAGCACTTCACGCACGGCGTTGTCGATGTCGCTTTGCTCGATCTCGCCCGCTTTCAACAGCCCCGGCAGCTCTTTGCTGTACAAGGTGTCGTTCATGCTCATGTCGATGCCGGCCTTGATCGCCAGCTTCGCGGCTTCGCGACCGTCACGGGCGACGCCGTGATTGATTAGCTCGAAAATCGCCCCGTGGTCGCTGACGGCCAGGCCTTTGAAGCCCCATTCCTTGCGCAACAGGTCTTTCATCAGCCAGGTGTTGGCCGTGGCCGGCACGCCGTTGATCGAGTTCAGCGCAACCATCACCCCGCCAGCACCGGCGTCAATCGCGGCGCGGTATGGCGGCAGGTAATCCTGGTACATCTTGACCGGGCTCATGTCGACGATGTTGTAGTCGCGACCGCCCTCGACCGCGCCATACAAGGCAAAGTGTTTGACGCTGGACATGATGCTGTCGGCCGCGTTGGCACCGGTGCCCTGGAAGGCTTTGACCATGACGCCGGCAATGCGCGACACCAGGTAGGTGTCTTCACCGAAGCCTTCGGAAGTACGGCCCCAACGCGGGTCGCGTGAGATGTCGACCATCGGCGCGAAGGTGAGGTCGACGCCGTCCGATGAGGCTTCCTTGGCGGCGATGCGCCCGGACAGGCCAATGGCGTCCATGTCCCAGCTCGAGGCCAGGGCCAGCGGGATCGGGAAAATGGTGCGGTGGCCGTGGATCACGTCGTAGGCGAAGAACATCGGGATCTTCAACCGGCTGCGCATGGCCGCGTCCTGCATCGGACGGTTTTCCGGACGGGTGATCGAATTGAACGTGCCGCCGATGTTGCCGGCTGCGATTTCCTTGCGGATCAGTTCGCGTGGCATTTCCGGGCCGATGCTGATCAGGCGCAACTGGCCGATCTTTTCATCGAGGGTCATCTGCTTCATCAGGTTGCTGATGAAGGCGTCCTTGTTCTCTAGAGGTGCGGGTGTCGTGGCGGCCAATACGTTATGACTGGCCAGGCTGACGAACAGGCCCAGCAAACACAGCTTCTTCATGAATGGTTTTCTCAAAAGCCTAAACGGCCGTGAATACGCGCCGGTCAGCCAAAAGTTAGGGAGCGACTATTGTTGTTCAGGTAAATGCATGCACACTTGCGCAGTGTTTTGCGCTAGGGGCATCTTTTAGCCCATTGGCTCGATGCAATCCAGTGGCGGCGGCAGATTATGCCCCAAGTACCCGCTCAGAAGGGTACAGGTTGTTTTTCAATGGAATGTGCCAGGGAGTGACCCAGATGAATGCAAGACACCACTATCGGTCTAGCCTGCAGGTTGCAGCCTTGATGTTGCTGACCACTGTGCTAGCGGGCTGTGGCATCAACACGATTCCGACCCTCGACGAGCAGGCCAAAGCCGCGTGGGGCCAGGTGCAGAACCAGTATCAGCGCCGCGCCGATTTGATCCCCAATCTGGTAGAAACCGTCAAAGGCTACGCCAAACATGAAGAAGAAACCCTGACCGCGGTGATCGAGGCACGGGCCAGGGCGACGTCCATTCAAGTGGACGCCAAGACGCTGGATAACCCGGAAAAACTCAAACAGTTCCAACAGGCCCAGGATCAACTGACCGGAGCCTTGAGCCGTTTGATGGTGGTGTCCGAACGTTATCCGGACCTCAAGGCCAACCAGAACTTCCTCGCATTGCAGTCGCAACTTGAAGGCACCGAGAACCGCATCGCCGTGGCGCGGCGCGATTTCATCCTTGCGGTGCAAAAATACAACACTGAAATTCGCACCTTTCCCGGTCGCCTGTGGCACACCGTGATGTACAGCGATTTGCCGATCCGCGAAACCTTCGAGGCGACCACGCCGGATGCCGATAAGGCGCCCGAAGTGAAATTTTGATCGGCTGAAGCATCACCACGGATGAGGTGGCCAATGCGCGTGTTGAAAGTGGGGCTGATGCTGGTGCTTTGGGTGTGTGCCCTGACGGCGCAGGCCGAGTTGAAATTTCCGCCGCTGACCGGCCGGGTGGTCGATAACGCCCAGATGATCGAGCCGTCGGTGCGCGAGCAGCTGACCCAGCAACTCAAGGCCCACGAAACCGCCACCGGCGAGCAGTTGGTGGTGGTCACGTTGCCGGACTTGCAAGGCACCGATATCGCGGATTTTGGCTACCAATTAGGGCGCGCCTGGGGCATCGGTCAGAAAGATAAAAACAACGGCGCGCTGCTGATCGTCGCGCGTGATGAGCGTAAATTGCGCATCGAAGTCGGGTATGGCCTCGAAGACCGCCTGACCGACGCGCAAAGTTCGGTGATCATCAATCAGGTAATCACCCCCGCGTTCAAGGCCGGCAACTTCAGCAAGGGCATCAGCGACGGGGTCGCGGCGATGCTGGTGGTGTTGGGTGGCAGTTCGCTGGATGAACCGTCGACGGTCTATGAACCGCGAGGTGATGAAAACAGCGACTTCGTTGCGCGCCATCCCGGCGTTTTTGTGTTTCTGGTGATGCTGTTCATCCTGACGTTTTTTGTCTTGCAGATGCTCGGGATTCTGCCCGCCGGCCGAGGTGGGTCGGGCGGTTCGAGCGGTGGTTTTGGCGGCGGCGGTTTTGGTGGTGGCGGTGGAGGCGGGGGCTTCAGCGGTGGAGGGGGCAGTTTCGGGGGCGGCGGTTCGTCGGGCGGCTGGTGATAACAATAATGAGCAGGCACTTTTAAACATGGCGTTACTGACAGAACACGAACAACGCAAAGTCGCCGAGGCGATTGCCCGGGTCGAGCGCGACACCGACGCCGAACTGGTGACTGTGCTTGCCGCCCGCGCCGACGACTATGCGTACATCCCGCTGCTGTGGGCCAGCCTGCTGGCGCTGATGGTGCCGGGGATCGTGCATTACCTGACCGGCTGGCTGACCCTGCACAGTTTGCTGCTGGTGCAATGGATCACCTTTATCGTGCTGTGCCTGGTGTTCCGCCTTCCAAAAGTCACCACGCACCTGGTCCCGCGCTCGGTGCGGCATTGGCGCGCCTCGAACCTGGCGCGCCGGCAATTTCTGGAGCAGAACCTGCACCACACGGTCGGCAGCACCGGGATGCTGATTTTTGTCTGCGAGGCGGAGCGCTATGTGGAGATCCTGGTGGATGAAGGGATTTCCAGACGGCTGGACAACAAGAACTGGGACGCGATAGTTGCGGCGTTTACCCAGCAGGTGAAGCAGGGACAGACGTTGCAAGGGTTCGTGACCTGCATCGAGGCATGTGGCGAGTTGCTCAAAGTGCATGTGCCGGTAACGCAGGAGAGGAATGAGTTGCCGAACCGGTTGGTGGTGTTGGGCTAAGCCGCAACTTATTCCCTGTAGCAGCTGGCGAAGCCTGCGTTCGGCTGCGTAGCAGTCGTGAATTCAGGCGCTGCGGTCTTTCAGGTAAACCAAGCATGCCGGTTTTACGACTGCTGCGCAGCCGGACGCAGGCTGCGCCAGCTGCTACAGATCGCACCGTTCGGTAAATAACTGCGTGTCCCGAACAGCCATCCCCCCTAAAATACCCGCCATTCCCCGATCCGCACCGCCCGAGGCCGTTTTTTCCATGTCTGTCACCGTCACTCCCGCCAGCCTCGCGCCGGATCACCACGCCCAGTTCATCGACCTGCTGCAAACCAGCCTCGACGCCAACGCCTTCATTAAGCTGGTGCTGGCCAAGTACGTCGGCACTGAAGTGGATTTGCAGCGCCTGATCATCAAGCAACTGACGGTCAAGGATCAGCCTTGCCTGTCCTTCGTCTACCGCTACAAAACCCGCGACATCACCAAAAACTTGCCGCTTGAAGAGGGCGTCGCGACCATCGCTGCGTTGCTGCCAGTCTCRTTCAAAAATGCGCATTTATTGTCATTGACCGACGAAGCCCAGCTTGAATACAGCAAAAAGGGCAAGTCTTCGCTGTTCAAGAGCAAACCTCAGCAATTGCGTGAAGTGCCGTCCGCCGAGCATAACCGCGAGAAAAATCGCTTCCTCGACCTGAGCCGGCCGTTCCTCGCCGACCTCGGTGTGACCAATAGCAAGCACGAGCTGATCCCGGCGATGTCGCGCAAGTGGAAGCAGATCAACAAGTTCATCGAGGTTTTCAGCCATGCGCTAACCACCTCACCGCTGGCGCTGGACAAGCCGGTACAGGTGGCGGATTTCGGTTCAGGCAAGGGTTACCTGACGTTCGCCATCCACGACTACCTGCGCAACACCTTGAACGCCGAAGGCGTGGTAACGGGCGTCGAGCTGCGCGAAGAAATGGTCAACCTGTGCAACGCCGCCGCCGCGAAGCTTGAGCATCCGGGGCTGGTGTTCAAGTGCGGTGACGTGCGCAGCGTGGCGCCGAGCGAGCTGGATGTGATGATCGCGCTGCATGCCTGCGACATCGCCACCGACTACGCGATCCACACCGGCATCCGTTCCGGCGCCTCAATCATCATGTGTTCGCCGTGCTGCCACAAACAGATCCGCCTGCAAATCCAGAGTCCGGCACTGCTCAAGCCGATGCTGCAATACGGTCTGCATCTGGGTCAGCAAGCAGAAATGGTCACCGACAGTTTGCGCGCGTTGTTCCTCGAAGCCTGCGGTTATGAAACCAAAGTGTTCGAGTTCATCTCGTTGGACCACACCAACAAGAACAAGATGATCCTGGCGGTCAAACGCGCCGAGCCGGTGGACCCGGCCCAGCTGTTGGTGAAGATTCAGGAGCTTAAGGATTTCTACCACATCAGCGAACACTGTCTCGAAACCCTGCTCCGAGCCGACGGCTACCTCTAAACACTGTAGGAGCCCGGCTTGCCGGCGATGGCGATTTCGAGTACGCCATCGCCGGC
>NZ_JBFUIH010000071.1:0-22542 GCF_056401975.1 Pseudomonas sp. P4_C8
ATAGCGGTGTATCAGGCAACACAACTGTCGACTGACACTCCGCTATCGCGAGCAGGCTCACTCCTACAGGTTTCGCCAATAGTCATAGAGATTGTTGGGGCACAAAAAAATCCGCCGATTGCGTGAGCAACCGGCGGCAATGCGCGTTAAACGGCGACGCCACGGATGATCGAAACGGTGCAGTGATAGATGTGCGATTTGGCGGCCAGGCACCAGTTCACATCGTTGTTGTTGAACGGGCGATAAGCCGGTTCTTCACTGTCGTTACGGGTGCAGGCGCACTGGGCGCAGCTCTGCTTACCGCAGCAGTCGTTATAGGAAATGATGTAGTCCTTGCCATCGGCCGGGTTGCGGCAGGTGCCGATCCAGGTGACTTGCGAGGCTTCGGTGCCCGGTGGGCAGGACGTCACGGAACCACCGCAGCAGCTGCACAGAAAACCGTCGATGGAGCAATAACGCCAGTAGTCGCAGCTGTTCGGATCACCCGGGTCACCGGCTTTTGGGTTGTCGGCAGCCAGGGCTTTGCTGGTGCGGTCCAGTGGCAACAGCAGCGGCAGTGCGGCACCGGCGACCATCAAGGAACCCATGCGCGACAGCAGTTTGCGGCGTGAGGTGGTGTCGGCCACTCGACGGGTCGAGCGCTCGAACAAAATATCCAGCAGTTTCATAAAAATCTCCCTGCCTCAATCAATGGCTATGGCCGTGGCTGTGGTCGTGTGCATGCGGCTGGCTGTTGAGGTATTCCTGCAGCGTGGCGCTTTTCAGGTGTTCGACTTCGAACAGGCTGTCCAGGTGCTCGCGGGAATTGACCAGGCCTTTGGCGCGCAGGGTGCCGGTTTTGTCGATCAGCGCGGCGTAAGGCAGCTTGCCGATCTGATAGGTCATGCCGACTTCCGGCCCGACCACGTAGGTCGCGTCTTCCAGTTTGTGTTCGCGGATCAGCGCTCGTTGGGCGTCCATGTCGCCGTCGCTGATGAACACCACGTCCAGACGATCCGCCTGTTCCTTGGCGATGGATTTGATCGCCGGCAACAGCGATTTGCAGATCGGGCAAGTCGGCGAGAGGAAGAACAGCAGCTGGTTCTTTTCCCCGGCATAACCGAAGTTCACCGGACGGCCCTTACGGTCGGACGCGGTGACTTGCGGCGCGGCTTCGTTGACCGACACGCCTTTGTCGACCATCAATGCCCCGGCCGGGGCCAGGCGGCCATGTAAAACACCAATCTGACGAACCAGGCCCATGACGACAAACGCCACGGCCGCGAGCAGAACCCAGAGCAAAACGTTGGAAACAATTAAGCCTTCCATTGATCACCTACCAATCAGTTTGAGCAGAAGAGGGGAGTTCGCCAGCAAGCCATCGGCTGCGGCGTACAGAAGCAGCGCTACGGCGCTGGCGGCAACGGTGACGAAGCCATCAAAAAAACCCAGGTCGCGGGCCATCGGCAGCACGCTGGCCAACAGCGCCACGCCCACTAGCACGCTGTTGCGCAGCAACAGGATCGGGCGCAACGGTTGCGCCTGGTCCGGGCCGGCACAGCCGCAGTCGATGTCGCGGCGACCGCGCCACAGGTTGATGCCAATGGCGGCGGCGTACAGCGCGATCAGGCTGGCGGCCGTCAACGCTGCCCAATACCGGCTGACCGGCACCAGCAGCGCGAACGCGATCACCAGCTCTACCACTGGAGTCACGCGAGCGACCGGGCGCACCAACGCATCGGGCAACAGTTGGTAGTCCGCCAATTGCCTGGCAAAATGTGCCGGCGCGCGCACCTTGTGCGTCGCGGCACTGGCCAGCAACACCGCAATGGTGAGGGCGCTGGCAATGATGAAGATCGGATCTAGTTGCATGGCCGAACCTCGTTTAGTAGCTCATGACCTGAGTCGCGGTTTTGGCGACTTTTGGCATGCTGCCGGTGAGCTTGTTGGTCTTGAGATCGAAAATCTGCAAGCCGCCTTCGACGTCGGCGCCCAGCAACAGCGGCTTGTCGTCGCCCGTCGCTTGCAGGCTCCACACCGGCGCCGGCGCTTCCAGTGTCGCCACTTTTTTGTGGGTCTTGAGGTCATACGCCCAAATCAGCGGGCTCGGGTCTTCCCACTTCAACGGTTCATGCCCGTCGTGCATCAGCACGTACAAGCGATCGAGCTTCGGCGCCACGGCCATCAGCTGCCAGCCACCCGGCGCCCAGCCGGCTTTCTTTTCTTCATCGGTGGTCAACGACCACGACGGCAGGATCTTCGGCGCGTCGCCAGAAAAATCCACCGGGCGAACGGTGCCGGTGGTGGTGGTGAAGTAGTACGTATCGCCAACGTTCACCGCGCGCTCAACGAGCTTTTCGGCGTTCGGGTCGAAGAACGGCGTGCGGCTGCGCGCGGCTTCCTGGCCCTGATCGTTCAGCGTGATCACCTGCAAGCTGCCATCGCCACACAGCGAGGCGAAGCGGCGGTTGCCGATCGGGTAGTTGAGCACGCAACCCGGAATCGCCAGTTCGGCGGCGACGGACTTGGCTTGCGTGTCGACCACGGTCACCGAGGTCGATGGCGTGAAGTTGTAGACGTAGACGAAACGGTCATCGCCACTGGTATTCAAGCCGTAGCGTTGGGTCAGCGACTCGGCGCGCTTGGGTGGAATGACTACTTCCCAGGCCGGCGCCAGAGTAGAGGTGTCCCACGCGGTCAGCACATCGGTAACCGTGCCGCGAGTGCCGCGCGAGTAGAAAATGTCGGCGCTGTAGAGGGTCTTTTTATCGCGGCTGAGCGTTGATGGTGCGGCAAAACCGGTCGGTACCATGCCGAGGATGCGTTTTTTGTCGGGGTCGACCACGGTGACGCGGCCCGCCACGAAGCTTTCGAATTCGACGTCGACGATAAACGCCCGGTGGACTTCCGGCGGAAAGGCCAAAACGGTCTGGCCGATGGTGTCAGCCGGCAGGTCCGCACGGGCGCTGGTCAAGCCGAGTACAAGCAGGCTCAGACCTAGCGCTGACTGTACGTTGATCCTGTTGGTTCGCATTAGGGGAACTCCCTGAATTGTTATTCACGCAGATCGCGGGTGCTTGGGCAGATTCTTACAATTCGATTCTGCCTCGCCGGGAAACGCCGAGAATTGCTGTGGCTGCCAAGTGTTTGTGTGTCTGTGCCAGTCGTGGGGAACACGCCAAAAGCGATTCAAATGACTTGGGCGAACGCGCTTCTGTAGCAGCTGCCGAAGGCTGCGTCCGGCTGCGCAGCAGTCGTAAACCCTGCATACGCGGGCTTCCTGACACACCGAGAACTCTGGTTTTACGACTGCTGCGCAGCCGGACGCAGCCTTCGGCAGCTGCTACAGGTCTGTGGGTGGCTTTTAGATAGGATTTGCGAGAGGAAGAGAGAAGGTAAAAACAGCACCACAAGGCTCCAGGTTTTGCACCCAGATATCCCCGCGATGGCGGCCGATGATGTTTTTGCACAGCGTCAGGCCAATGCCGTTGCCGCTGACCTTGGAGGAGAAAAATTTAACGATCAACCGTTGACGAAGGAGCAAGCTCCACCGCCAACGTGTCGCGCGGATTACCTTGGTGGAACGAAGTTATCCAGCATTCGATTCACCGCCAGCTCCCCCAGCATGATGACCTGCTGCAGCGCCAGCACGGTACTGCGATGAGTGCCCTCTACCAACGCCGCCACGTTGCTGGCCATGACACTGGCCGACGCCAGGTTCTCACATGTTTGAACCAGCAAGGTTTCATGGTCGACGTCTGGGGCAATCATATAGATGGTGCTGGGTTTACGAGGGGTATTGTTCATGAGCGCCGCCGGGTTGAGGTAGAAGTTGAGCGCGCGCTCGGCGGCGTCGTGGAGTTTTTTTGAATCGATGGATTCGTATGGGGAGGCCGGATCAGCGTCTGGCGATTCGGCGTCTGGTGGATTGGGCGTTACCTTAAACATTGATGAAACTCCATATGGGATTATCGGAGCCATCACCCTCGCTACCAAACGAAAGGTGGTGGCCATACGAAGGTTGGTAGACCGGCCCACATGGAAAATCCGGCGCGCCCGAGGACGCCCTGCGCATGGCCACCATAAAAACGAATGCCGAAAAAGCATCTGTAAAAGGTGACGCTATGCGTCATGTGGAATACGGGCTACCAAACCCGATCGCTGTTATTCAGCGACACGGAAACGATAAAACCCGGACCATCGACGCACAAGCCGGCGGATTCTGGCTTAGCCGTAGGCAACGGCGCAAGGTTTTGTAGCCTTCGGGACGTAACACTGAGTGTCTTTAAACACGCACCGTTAAACACGTTTGTTTTGTCCAAAGGATCGGGGGAACTTCGAGCTTCAGACGGGCTTTGCGAGTGGAAGAGAGAAGGTAAATACAGCACCACAAGGCTCCAGGTTTTGCGCCCAGATATCCCCGCGATGGCGGCCGATGATGTTTTTGCACAGCGCCAGGCCAATGCCATTACCGCTGACCTTGGACGAGAAAAAACCGTCAAACAGTTTGTCTTGCTCCAGCGCCTGAATCCCGCGTCCGCGATCTTCAACCCGTACCAAAGCAACCTGATCACCACGGCTCGCGTGAATACGCAGAACGCGTCGATCCAGCGGCAAATCACACATCTCTTCGATGGCATTAAAGGCCAGGTTGAGGATGACTTGGCCGATCAACACTTTCTCGCAACTGATCAGCAGCGGTTCAGGGCTGGTGACGATTTCGACTTTTATAAGGCTCGGATCGGCACGCAGGCTGATGAAGTATTGGGTTTCGCGCAGTAGCTCATTGAGGTCGATCACCTCTGCGGATTGCTCCAGCTTGACCACGTACTCACGCACGCTTTTGATGATCACTGACGCGTGCTCGATTTGCCGCACCGCGTTCTGCAAACCCCAGGCCACGCCTTGATCGTTGCCTTGATCCTTGCCCAGGCGAATCACCGCGCCTTCGATGAAATTACGCGTGGCGGCCAGCGGCTGACTCAGTTCATGGGCAATCGCCACGGCCATTTCGCCCATGGCGTTGTAGCGCGCCAGGTATTCCAGTTTTTGTTCGCTGACCCGTCGCGCTTCTTCGGCGCGCACTTGTTCGGTGACATCGCGAAACAGCAGCAAGTAGCCGACCAGGTCGTCTTCAATTTCGATATAGCGGCACGTCGCGTGGTGCCAGCGCCATTCACCGTCTCGCCGCTGCAAGTGATAGTGAACGCTGAACGGCGTGTGTTCCGGCTGCTCGCAGGACAACTGCTGCAGCAGGCGCTGGCGTGAAGTCTCGTCGCACCAGTCGAGGAAGTTTTCGCCAATCAGCGGCTGATCTTCGCTGTTGAGCAGTTGCACGGCGGAGTCGCTGATAAAGCGGATATCGCCTTGTGGTCCGAGCACCGCAACGCCTTCGGCCAAATCCTGCATAAAGGCTTTGAGGCGGCTTTCAAAACGCTTGAGGTCACGTTTGACCTTGTCTTCCTTGGAGATGTCGCGGAACTGCACCATCAACACATCGCGACCGTCCAGGTGCACCAGCGTCGCCACCGCTTCGGAAAGGATTTCCACGCCTTGCTTGGAGCGATAACACCACTCTATGGCGCGCTGACCGGTTCGTGCCGCGCCTTCCAGCCAACGCAGGCCGACCGAGCGCCGGTACTGCGGCGCATTGCGGGTCATGTCCGGGGCTTTGAGCGGCGTCAGTTCTTCCAGGGTAAAGCCCAGCGCCGCCAGGGCCGCGGCGTTGGCCCACAGAATCTCCTTGCTATGGGCATCGTGAAGAATGATGCACAACGGCATGGCTTCGATCAGTGCATAGAAATCGTTCGGTTTTGGCAGATACATCGCGCAGCCCTTGGCGGCAGAAGGGGTCGACTACGGGTGAAGTCGAAGTATGGCGTTTTATACCGGCTTGCGCCCGGCGATGCGCTCAGAGGTAACCGGGGGCGGGCTAGGGGTTTTCTTTAGTCGGGGGGCTACACGCACCAATAGTGGCGAGCGGATGCGGTTTTTACACTGGACCCATCAACGGTCGCCACGCCCCGAGGCAGGCTCCGTCTAATAACAAGTCAACGGAGATCAAGCCCATGCTGCGTTCAGCTACCGCGCAGAAAGACCCTCTGCCAGGCGTCGACGACACCAGCGTCCACCGTCAGGAATTTCAGCGGATGCTGGATGAAGTGCGCCAACGTCGCGATGAATTCGACGCCGGTTCCCACGTACCACGGGACATGATCGAACGCTTCAAACAGGTGGGCATCTACCGCGCCGCCACGCCGAAATGCTTCGGCGGTGATGCGCTGGCGCCAGCGCTTTTCTTGCAGATGATCGAACGCATCTCCGAAGCCGACGGTTCCGCCGGTTGGGTTGCGAGCTTCGGCAGCGCCGGCGTTTATCTCGCTGCATTGCCGCCAGAAACCCTGGCTGAAATCTACGCCGACAGCCCGGATCTGGTGTTTGCCGGCGGCCTGTTCCCGTTGCAACCTGCTGAAGCAGTCGATGGCGGCTGGCAGGTCAACGGCACCTGGAAATTCGCCAGCGGTTGCAAAGGCGCGGACCTGCTGGGTGTCGGCATCGGCGCGGCCGGCGGCAAGCCGCGCACTGCTGTGTTCCGCGCGAATCAGGTCGACATTATTGAAAACTGGGACGTGGTCGGCCTCAAAGGCACTGGCAGCCACGACCTGCGCGTCACCGACAAACACGTCGAAGATCGCTGGACCTTCATCCGTGGCGGTGCCGCGACCATCGACGAGCCGCTGTTCCGCTACCCGTCGATTGCCTACGCCGCGCAAGTGCTGGCCGTGGTCAACCTCGGTCTGGCCCGCGCTGCGCTTGATGAAGTCAGTCGCATGGCCGCCGGCAGCGGCATCACCGGCGCACCGAAAATGGCCGACCGCGCTTATGTGCGTATCGAAATCGCCAAGGCCGAAGCGCAACTGGCCGCCGCCCGCGGGTTCTTCTACAACGCGACCGAGCAGGTGTGGAACTCGATTCTTACTGGCAACCCGGTCACGCCTGAACAAACCAGCCTGTTGCGCCTGTCCGCGATTCACGTGTCCCAGGCCGGTGCGGCCGTGGTGCAGAGCGCTTACAGCCTCGCCGGCACCACCGCGATTTACCTGCGCCATCCGCTGCAGCGTTACCTGCGCGATTCGTTGGTGGTCACCCAGCACGCATTCCTCAGTGAAGGCCTGTACGACGGCGCCGGTTCGGTGTTCCTCGGCGTACCGCCATTCCCTGGCTACATCTGAACCCACTATTTCAAGGATCAAACCCCATGACCCAGACCACTCAAGAACCACTGCGCGTCGTCTTCTGCATCGGCATCACCCAGAACTTTTTCGACCTGCCGACCGGCGAAGGCCTGAGCGTGTGGAAAGGCTTCAGCCAGATGATGGGCTCGCTGGGCGCCATGCCCGGTATCACCGTGCTCGGCGCAATGGACGATGACCGCTTGATGGTCGGCCCGTCCACCACTTCGCCGTGGACCGTCTACATCATGGCCGACGTTGACTGCCACCAATCGGTGATCGATGCCTGCAACCTGTTCCGCACCACGCCGGTCAACGAATACAGCCTGTGGCGCTACGCCAAGGTCGAAGCGCGCATCGGTCGCCCGCTGACCATTCCTGACGCAGCCAAGGTTTAAACCATGAACGAGGCCTTGCTGCAGCGTCTTGCAACGCTGGAAGGGGAGAGCCAGGTGCGCCGCTTGATGGCGCGCTACATGGACCTGTGCGATGTGCCGAGGGCGCCGACCTATGTTCGCGAATTGGCTGAACTGTTCTGCGTCGATGCGATCTGGGAGGGCGTCGGCACTCAGACTGCGCAGACCTTCGGCCAGCACCATGGGCGTGATGCCGTGGCGGCGTTCGTCGGCGGCTATTTGCCGCCCTCGGATCACTTTCGTCTGAACCTGCATTACCTCACCAGCGAGTCGATTGTGGTCGACGGCAGCAAGGCCCAAGGGCAGTGGATCATGCAGCAGATTTCCACCTACGCCGATGGCCACAGCGAATTGTTTGGCACACGCCTGAACATCGATTTCCGCTGTGTCGACGGCGTCTGGCTGATCGCGCATTTGCGTACGCAACGCTTGTTCAACACGGGGTTGGGCGCATGAGCACGTTTATCAGCGAATTCTTGATCGGTGGCAGCGGCAAACGGGTCGCGATCAAAGACTCCATCGACATTGCCGGGCATGCGACCCGTTCGGGCAGCCGTGCGTTTGCCGATGCCGCGCCGGCTGCCCGCAATGCCGACGTCGTCGATGCGATCCTCGACGCGGGCTGGCAGATCGTTGGCAAAACCAACATGCACGAACTGGCGTTTGGCGTCACCGGCATCAACGACTGGACCGGCACACCGATCAACCCGCAAGCGCCGGATCGCGTTCCGGGTGGTTCCTCCAGCGGTTCGGCCGCAGCGGTCGCGGCCGGTTTGGCGGACATCGCCATCGGCACCGACACCGGCGGCTCGGTGCGGGTGCCGGCGGCGTGCTGCGGCATTGCCGGGTTGAAACCGACTTACGGCCGCGTCAGCCGGGTCGGCGCGCATCCGGCGGAGTCCAGCCTCGATTGCGTCGGGCCGTTCGCTGCCGACATGGCGGACCTGATCGCCGCGATGCAAGTGATTTGCCCTGGTTTTCAGGTTCAAGGTTTGCCGTCGAGCAATGCCTCTGTCGGCTTCCTCGAAGTCGACTGCGATCCGCATTTGCAAGCGAGCCTCGGCGCTGCCGCCGACCGCGCCGGCTGGCGCCGTAGCAATCTGCACCTGAGCGAATTCGAAGCGGCGTTCGCTGCCGGTTTGACCGTGATCAATTTTGAAAACTGGGCCGCGTACGGCCACCTCACCGGCAAAGGCTTGATCGGTGCGGATGTCGAGCAACGCCTGCTGGCCGCCAGCCGCACCAGCGCCGCGGACCTAGCGCAAGCGGAAAAAGTCCGTGCGCGTTTCAGTCAGCAAGTGGACGCCGCGCTCGAACAGTTCGCAGTGCTGCTGTTGCCGACGATGCCGAGCCTGCCGCCAACGCTGGTCGAAGCCCGCAGCGCGAGCAAAGCCGTGGCCGGCATGACCCCGCTGGTCCGGCCTTTCAACCTCAGCGGCCATCCGGCACTGACGGTGCCGGTGGAACTGGATTGCGGCGGGCTGAAGGTCGGCCTGCAGATTGTCGGCCGTAAAGATCAGGACGAATTGGTCTGCGCCTTTGGTGCGCAGCTGCAACAGAGCATGGCCGGTGAACGGTCTGGCTCTAAATCGAAATCATAAGAACACGCCATGAGGAGAACCGCATGAGCACTCATGAATACCGGCTGATCGCATCATCGAAAAGCCCCGACGAACTGGTCAGTCACGACCGCGTTGACGTCTCGCTGTACAACGATCCTGCGTTGTTCGAAGCCGAGCTGGACAAGATTTTCTACCGCACCTGGGTGTGGGTTGCCCACGAAAGCGAAGTGCGCAATTGCGGCGACTTCAAAACCGCCACCATCGGCCGTCGCCCGGTGATCGTTGTTCGCGACAAGAAGAACAACATCAACGTCCTGGAAAACCGCTGCCGCCACCGTGGCGCCACCGTGTGCGAGAAGCACAAAGGCAACGCCACCGGTTTCACCTGCCCGTACCACAGCTGGTCGTATGGCCTGGACGGCAAACTGCGTGCGCTGCCGTACCCGGACGGTTACGAAGGCATTCTGGAAAAGTCCGAACTGCCGCTCACCAGCCTGCGTGTGGAAAGCTACGCCGGCATGGTCTTCGCCAGCTACAACGACGAGATTGAACCGCTGGAAGATTTCCTCGGTGGCGCCAAGCACTGGATGGACCTGTTCATGAAACAGGGCGCCGGCTACCCGATCAAGACCCAGGGCGAACACAAGTTCAGCTTCAAGGGCAACTGGAAGATCCAGCTGGAAAACACCACCGACGGTTATCACTTCCCGATCGTGCACAAGTCGTTCATGTCGTCGGTGGATGAAGAAACCTCGGAAATGCTCTCGTTCATGACCGACGAACAAGCGGTTACCCACTCGCTGGGCAACGGCCACAGCGTGATGGTGATGGTGCCGGAACACGTTGACCTTGATCACGACGACGGCACCGAACAGTTGCAGGAGCGCTTCGCCCACGTCACCGAAGAACTGTCGAAAACCCTGCCGACGGATCAAGTGCGCCGCATCGTGCGTTCGCTGCACGGCGCCGGTTTTAACCTGAACCTGTTCCCGAACGTGGCGATGTCGATGTCGTTCTTCCGCGTGCTACGCCCGGTCTCGGTCACCGAAACCGAGATCCGCCACGTCGCCCTCGGCATGGACGGCGGCCCGGAAATCGCCAACCGCGAACGCATGCGCATTCACGAACACTTCCAGGGCCCGTTCGGTTTCGGCAGCCCGGATGATGCCGAGGCCTGGGACCGTGTGCAGCGCGGCTCGTACGCCGGCGTCGATGCACCAATCCTGGTCAACCGCGGCCTCAATCGCGAAATCACCGCCGAGAACGGCGACAAGGTGTCCCACGCCACCGACGAAGGCGGCATGCGCGGTGCTTATGACATGTGGAAAAGGATGATGAGCCAATGAACAATCACGACACCCTGAATGGTTTTTCCGGCCCGCTGGCCCAGGCCATCGAATTCATCTGGCGCGAAGCCGAACTGCTCGACCACAAGAACTACGCCGAATGGGCGACTTTGTGGAGCGACAGCGGCAAGTACATCGTGCCGATCGATCCGGACACCGAAGACTTTGAAGCCACGCTCAACTACGCCTACGACGATGCGCGTATGCGTGACTTGCGCATCGAGCGCCTGACCGCCGGCTATTCGCCGTCGGCGGTGGACGCGGCAAAAACCATCCGCACGGTCTCGCGTTTCCGTCTGGTGGAAGCCGCCGGCGACCTCGTTGAAGTCAATTCCGCGCAGGTGCTGTACGCCTACAAACGCGGCGTGCACACGCCGTTCGTGGCTGACCTCAACCACCGCATTCGCTTCGTCGACGGTGTGGTAAAGCTGGAACGCAAAGTCGTGCGCCTGATTAACTCAACCGACAGCCTGAGCGCGCTCGGCTTCCTGCTGTGAGGGCCAACACCATGAATCGAGTAGCCCTGGTGACCGGCGCTTCGCGCGGTCTCGGCAAATGCATCGCCCGTCGCTTGCACGCGGCGGGCTATCGCGTGGCCCTGGCCGATGTGCGCCTCGATGGCGTGCAACAGTTGGCAGCGGAACTCGATGGCAACGGCGCGACTGCCGTCGCCATCGAGCTGGATGTGCGTAACAAGGCCGATTTTGTCCGTGCCCGCGACCTGCTCGCCGAGCGTTGGGGCGGTACTGACATTTTGGTGAACAACGCCGGTCAATCGAAAGTGGCCGCGCTGATGGACATCACCCCGGAAGAATTCGACGAGTCGATGGCGATAAACCTGCGCGGCACGTTCGTGGCCTGCCAGGTGTTCGGCGCGCACTTTGCCGAGCGCGGTTTTGGTCGCATCGTCAACATCGCCTCGCTCGCCGGCCAGAACGGCGGCACTGCCACTGGCGCGCATTACGCGGCGGCCAAGGGCGGCGTGGCGACGCTGACCAAGGTCTTCGCCCGTGAACTGGCGCCACAAGGTGTGACGGTCAACAGCATCTCGCCGGGTCCGCTGGACTTGCCGATCGTGCGCGAAACCGTGGCCCCGGAGCGACTGGAGCAGATTTTGAAGATGATCCCGGCCGGCACCCTCGGCGCCCCGGAGTACATCGCCGACAGCGTATTGCTGCTGATTGCCGAACACGCTGCTTCGGTAACGGGTGCGTGCTGGGACATCAACGGCGGCTTGTTCATGCGCTGAAAAAAGCGTTCAACGCAGCTCGTGTAGCAGCTGTCGAGCAGCGCGAGGCAGCGTTCGGCTGCAAAGCAGTGGTGAAATCAGGCGATGCGGTGTTTCAGGAAGATCGTGTGTTCAGGTTTTACGACTGCTGCGCAACCGAACGCAGCCTCGCAGGCTCGACAGCTGCTACGAGCGAACGCAGCCTCGCGGTGCTCGACTTGTTCGTGCGCTGAAAAAAAGCGTTCAACGCAGCTTAGGTAGCAGCTGGCGAAGCCTGCGTTCGGCTGCGAAGCAGTCGTGAAATCAGGCGATGTGGTGTTTCAGGAAGATCGTGAGTTCAGGTTCGAAGCCGAACGCAGCCTCGCGGTGCTCGACAGCTGCTACAGGCTGCTTATTAAACAAAATCAACCGTATTTCAGGTGATGCAATGATGAAGGTGAGGATCGAAAGGATCGTCGACGAAGCGCTGGATATCCGTTCCTTTCGCCTCGTGCGCAGTGACGGTCAGCCGCTCGACAGTTATGAACCGGGGGCGCATGTCGACCTGACCGGGCCGACCGGGGTGACCCGCCAGTATTCGCTGTGCAGTCCACCGCAGGATCGCCGCGCCTATCTGGTGGCGGTGAAGAAAGAAGCGCAGTCGCGCGGTGGCTCGCTGGCGCTGCACGAGCAGGTGGAAGAGGGCATGGAGCTGGAAATGGGGGCTCCGCGCAACCTGTTCCGCCTCGACCCGACCGCCACCGAACATGTGCTGTTCGCCGCCGGCATTGGCGTCACGCCGCTACTGAGCATGGCCTATCGACTGGCGGAAAGTGGCCAACCGTATCGCCTGCACTACTTTGCCCGTTCGCCGGAGTACGCGGCCTTTTCCGAGCTGTTGGCCACAACCTTTGCCGATCATGTGCAGTTCCATTACGGCGTCGAGCCCGGTGACATGGATGCGGCATTGACCCAAAGCCTGAACCAGGCCGGCAGCGCCGCCCACGTCTACACCTGCGGCCCCGCGCCGTTTATGAACAAAGTGGTGGAAGTGGCCGCCCGCAGCCGTAGTGAAGATGCGATTCACCTGGAGCATTTCCAGGCCGATCCCGCCGCGAATGCCGGCCCTAGCGGTGGTTTTGAAGTGCAACTGTCCAGCTCCGGTGTGGTGCTTCAGGTGCCTGCCAATACCAGCCTGGTCGACGTGCTGCAGGCCCACGGCTGCGACATCGACACCGAGTGCCGCGAAGGTATCTGCGGCACCTGCATCGTCGAGGTGCTAGACGGGGTTCCGGAACACCGCGACAACTGTTTGTCGAGCAAAGAGAAGGCCGGCAACAAGCAAATTTGCGCCTGCGTTTCGCGAGCGCTTTCCGCTCGTCTGGTATTGGACCTTTAACCGGCAAAACCCCTGGAAACATTGCGTGGGAGTCGATTAAATCGGCGCCCCACGACCGTCTAAGGAGGCGACGGTCACGTACCCGGAATTAATCGAACTGCTCGGCGAAGCGGTCGAAAAATAACAATAAAACTGATGTGAGGCCCTGCGGTCATGAGTACTACTTCGGCGGTGCGCAACGATGCATTCGAAAGTTGGTTAAGCCAGGTCAATCAGGCCTGTGGGCGTTTCGACGCCCGCGCACTGGACGCGAATTTTTACGGTGAACTGACAGAATTTCGCAACGGCGCGATCAACCTCAGTGTGGTCGACATGGCCCATGTGCATCTGTATCGCACCAGCAAAGACGTCAGCACCAGCAGCGACGGCCACTACTACGCAGTGTTCCAACTGCGCGGCAGTTCGCAACTTGAACAGGGCGACAACCGCGCCCTGTTGGGCTGTGGCGACATCGCCCTGATCGACGCCTGCCGTCCCAGCGACATGACCTATAACGAAGATTCCCGGCAGCTGTCGCTGATCCTGCCGCGTCAGGTGGTGGAGCGCGGTTCGCATTTCAACGCCGTCAACTGCGCCACGCGCATTTCGGCCAGCACACCGCTGGCCGCGCTGGCCAACCGCATGGTGCTGGAGACCCAGCGCCAGGAAGGGCTGGAGATGCAGGAAAGCGAAGCCGTACTCGACGCATTGGTCAGTCTGTTGTTGCCGGGGATCAGCGCGCGTGACGCTAGCGTGGATGCCCATGAGCGGCAATTTCGCAAAACCATCGCCTACATCGACGAGCACATCAGCGCCGAAGAACTGTGCCCCGAGCTGATTGCCCGGGAAGTGGGAATGTCAGTGCGCGGTCTGTACCGGATGTTTTCCAAGCGCGGCCTGGTGGTGGCGCAATACATCAAGCATCGTCGCCTGGATTTCTGCGCCGAAAACCTGCGCCGCTCCGATGTCGAGCAGAAGCTCTCGGCGCTGTGCTACGCCTGGGGGTTCTCGGATTCCAGCTATTTTTCCTCGGCGTTCAAATCACGCTTCGGCGTCTCGCCGGGCGAATACCGCAAGCGCTACAGCCACTGACCGCGTGTGGGAGCGAGCCTGCTCGCGAAGACGGAGTGTCAGTCGCATTGATTTTGAATGTGACGGCCTCATCGCGAGCAGGCTCACTCCTACAGGGGGCAGTGGTGTACACAAAACTTGTGAACGCCATAAAACCCTGTAGGAGTGAGCCTGCTCGCGATGAGGCCCTCAATACCGCCGAAGAATAAGGCTCAGTGCCGAGCAGGCTCATCCACCGGTAAATGCAACACCTCGCGCACAAGCATGGCAATGCTGCTCACGCCCATCTTTTCCTTGATCTTGGTCCGGTGCACATCAACGGTTTTCACGCTGATGTTCAGCTCGCGGGCGATGACCTTGCTGGCCTTGCCATCGATCACCAGCATCAACACTTCCCGTTCCCGGCTGGTCAGCAGCGCGAGCTTGCCTTGCAGGTTCTGACGTTGCTGCTGATCGGCCTGGGCATGCACGGCGGTCTTCAGCGCCGCCTGAATGCGGTCGATCATTTGCTGCGGGTTATACGGCTTCTCGACGAAATCCAGTGCACCGTTCTTCATCGCCGTGACCGACATCGGAATGTCGCCATGGGCAGAGACGAAAATCGTCGGCAGGGTGCTGCCGCGCTGGTTGAGGATTTCCTGCAACTGAAAGCCGCTGGTTTCCGGCATGCGCACATCCAGCACCAGACAAGCCGGCTGCTTGGGATCGTACTGGCTCAGGAACTCTTCAGCGCCGGCAAAGCATTGCGCCTGCACACTGACCGACTCCAGAAGCCAGGCGAGCGAGGTTCGCAGGTCTTTGTCGTCATCAACGATATAAACAATCGGTTTGCGGGTTTCCATCAGGGACTGCCACGAGAAATTCTATTTATTGTTATCGCACGCGTGCACGTTGCGGCGGACTTGCGCCTATGTTGGCGCCTCAAAGCAGGATACCCACTGCGAAGCGCCCTGACGATAAAGAAACCACCTAGTCGACTAGCGGAAAGCCCACCTCATCATGGGGATCGTCAGAATGGCTGCGGGCAGCGCCGGGCCTTAGTCTTGTTCCATAACCAAGGGCCGCGCAACGACGGTCCTCCTGAAGGAAGGGGCACCGACATGGCCGACCTGAGCCAGCAGCAAATCGACTTTCGCAACGCCATGGCGCAGCTGCCTGCTGCGGTGAACATCATCACCACCAACGGCCCCGGCGGCCAATGCGGCATCACCGCCAGCGCCGTGTGCTCGGTCACCGACTCGCCGCCCACCGTGCTGGTCTGTGTGAACCGTAACAGCGCGACCCACGATGTGTTCCGCACCAACGGCCATCTGTGCGTCAACGTACTGTGCGGCGAACAGGAAGACCTGGCCCGCCACTTCGCCGGCATGACCAAAGTGTCGATGGCCGAACGTTTTGCCTGGGATTTGTGGGACGAAGGCGACACCGGCGTGCCGTTGCTGCGCGATGCACTGGTGCAGCTGGAAGGGCGGATTACCGAGTGCAAGGAAGTCGGATCGCATTCGGTGATGTTTGTTGAGTTGTCGAAGATTGGTGTGCGCCCAGAGAGAGATAGCCTGGTGTATTTCAACCGGTTGTTTCATCGGCTTGAGCATGCTGCGGCGGTTTGCTGAGTCTGGCAGGTAGACCGCGTTATCGTTCATCGCGGGCAAGCCTTGCTCCTACAGTTGACCGAGTTGTCCAGATGGACGCGGTCAACTGTAGGAGCAAGGCTTGCCCGCGATGGCGGTGTAACAGGCAAATTACTGTTGCAGATATTCCCTGGCTAAATGGCAAGCCCGCTCAATCAACATCGGCGCCATTTCAATCGCCGTCGGCGTGCCTTTGCGGGTATGAATCCAGCCCAGGTACGTGGTGCCACGCAGCATCAGAAACAGCGGCAGCGTTGCACGATCAGCCTCAGTCAGCGGTTTAATCGCGTCGTAACCGGCCAACAATGCGACTTTGATCTGCTCATACCGCGGATCATCCAGACAGAAATACAACGCCGTCGCCAGCTCGAACATGTGCCAGCCAAAACCGGCATCGTCAAAGTCGATCAGCCTCAACTGTGGTCCTTCAATCAGAAGATTCTCCGGTACCAGGTCCGCGTGAATCATGCCGAAGTTGTCAAGGCGCCGACCGTAACGACGCAGATCGCCCCGCGCTTGGCGACGTGCCTGTTGCAATAGCTCACGCTGCTCGTTGGTGAGCTGCTCCAACTCCCAGAACCGCCCCCAGAACGGATTGGCGCCGATCAAACCGTCCTCATCCCAGGCATGCCGCACAAACTCGTCCGGCTGCTGCCAATCCGCCGCGTGCAAGTGAATGCGTGCGGCAATCGCCCCCGCTTCGGCAAACAGAAAATCGATTTCAGTATCCGCCTGCACCCCGGCTTCAGAGGTGCCCGCCGTTGCGCCCGGCAGCCAGGCGAGCATGTCGACATGGCGCGGTTCGCCGATGTCGGCATGCAGCACCTCGACCAAATGCCGGTGGTTGCTCGCCCGGATAATCTGCGGCACGGTGATGCCGGCCGTGGCCAGCGCTTCCATCCATTGCAGCTCGGAACGTAGCGCCGCTTCGCAGTGATAGCCGTTGCGGTGGATGCGCAGGGCGACGCGCTGGCCGTCCTCGCGCCGGGCGGAGAACACTGCGTTCTCGCGGAATTTCACCAGTTCGATCTCGCCAAACTCGCCGTCCCAGTGTTGCAGGGCATGGCGGGCGAGGTCGTGCAGTTTGGCGACTTGCTGGTCGTGACTCAGGGTGTGGAATTCGGTCATGACTAAGCCTCAAAGGGCGCTCAGGGCGCGGTCCAGCGTGTCAACGAAGAGGTCGGCGTGGTCGCGGTTGAACACCAGCGGCGGCCGCAGTTTGAGAATGTTGTCGCCCGCGCCGATCTTGCTGATCAGCACGCCGTTGTCGCGCATGTCGTTCACCACCTTGCGCGCTTCGGCTCCGGCGGGCTCCTTGCTCGCGTGATCGCGCACCAGTTCCATGGCGAAGAACAGACCTTTGCCACGCACATCGCCAATGATCGAGTGTTTGCCAGCGAGCACTTGCAAACGCTGCTGCACATACGCGCCGACGGATTGCGCGTTGTGCAGCAGCTGTTGCTCTTCAATCACATCCAGCACCGCCATGCCGACCGCTGCCGCGACCGGTGAGCCGCCGAAGGTGTTGAAGTACATGGCGCTACGCCCAAAGGCCTCGACCAATACTTTGCTGGTGATCAGCCCGGCCAGTGGATAGCCGTTGCCCATCGGTTTGCCGAGGGTGACGATGTCCGGCACTACGAAGTGGGCCTGATGGCCCCACAGGTGATCGCCGGTGCGGCCGAACCCGGATTGCACTTCGTCGGCGATGAACAAACCGCCCGCAGCACGAATCAGTTCGGCCGCTTTGTTGACGAAACTGGCCGGCACCCGTGGCAAGCCTTCGTTGGCAAACAAGGTGTCGATCAGCAAGGCTGCCGGGCGTATGCCTTGAGCTTGCATCGAGGCGATGGCGGCTTTGATATTGGCGGCATATTCCTCCGCCAATTGCGCTTCGCTGGTGCCTGTCGGCGCGTGGTACAGGCACGGAATCGGCACAGCACGAGCATGGGTGGCGAACGGCTCCGGCGACGGCAGTGCGGTGGTGACTTCGGCCAGCGACGCCGAGTTACCGTGGTAGTTGTAATCGCTGACGATGATGCCGGTGCCGCCGCTGGCAAACCGCGCCAGGCGCAACGCCAGCTCATTGGCTTCGCTGCCGGTGCAGGTGAACATCGCGGTGTCGAGCGGCTCGGCGAAGGTCGCGGTCAGGCGTTCGGCATAACGCACCACTTGCTCATCGAGGTAGCGGGTGTGGATGTTCAGCGTCGTCGCCTGGCGGTGCATGGCTTCCACCACGTGCGGGTTGCAATGGCCGACGCAGGGCACGTTGTTGTAGACGTCGAGGTAGCGTTGGCCGTCGACGTCGTACAGCCAGACGCCTTCACCGCGCACCAGGTGCAACGGCTTGTCGTAGAACAACGGCGAAGCGCTGCCAAGGACGCGATGGCGGCGTTGCAGGAGCGTGTCTTCAGGCATGGTCTGGAACCTCAAGGTTGGCGCTGCGGGCGCGCAGCAGGAAGTTGAAAATGCACAGGACGAAGGTCACCGCCAGGGCGATCAGCATCATCATGTCGAGTTGGAAACAGGCGGCGATCACCACCAGCGTCAAGGCCAGGCCCAGCCAGGCAACCACGGTGCCGCCGGCCAGACGGAACGGGCGCGGCAGATCAGGCTGGCTGCGTTTGATGCGCAGGTACGCGCCGAAAATGAACAGGTAGCAGACGTTGAGCAGCAGCACGACCGCGAGCATCACCGTGGCCGGATCGACGGCGGACATCGGCAGGCCGATCACACCGATCAGCAGCAGGGCCGGGAATGGCGTGCCGCGCTTGCCGGTCTTGCCCAACCATTGCGGGAACAAGCCGTCGCGGGCCATGGCGAACAACTGGCGAGAAGCGGCGTAAATCAGCGAGAAGAAGGTGGCGATCAGCCCGAACACCGCGCCGCAGCCAACCACCTTGGCCAGCCACGAAGCGTCGCCGTAGACGTTGGTGCTGGTCATCGCGGCGTACAGCGGATCCCCCGCCGAACCGACCAACTCGACACCACCCGCGCCCGGTGCGCAGACCAACACCACCAGCGCCGTCACCAGCAAGGTGCCGATGGCGGCGAGGATTCCCCGTGGCATGGTGCGGCCGGGGTTATTTGCTTCTTCCGCTGCTGAACCGGTTTGTTCCACGGTGATGAACAGCCAAATGGCAAAGGGCACACAGGCAAAAATCCCGCCGAGACTGACCGCCGGCCCGGCATATGCCGCCGGCATCTTCAACAGGTTCGCCAGTTCGACATGCGGCGCCATGGCCATGCCAAAGGTCAGCAGCGCCACGACGGCGATGACGCCCGCGATCATGGTCAGGCCCATGGCCTCACCGACACCACGAAGGTGGATGCCGATAATCACCGCGAACAAGGCGATTTTCACCGGCCAACCGCCGAGGCCGAAAATCGATTCGGTGTAGGCGCAAATAAACGTCGCCGCCGCGCCAGTGCCGATGGTCAGCGCCAACGCACAGGCGACGCCGACCAGGTAACCCACAAACGGCCCGAACGCGCTTTGTGCATAGACGAAAACGCCACCGGCACTCGGCAATGCCGTCGACAGTTCGGCGACACACAACGCCAGCCCGCCACATAGCAACGCCATCAACACCGTGGCGATCAGCATGTTCATCCAACCGCCGGCCATCAGCCCGAAATTCCAGCCGGAGAACTGCCCGGCCACCACCAACGCAATTCCGAGGCCGGCAATCTTTGGCCAGCCCAACGCACTTTTCTTGAGCACAGAAGTCTCCTGCGACCCTAAGGTCGATTTATTGTTTTTGGGGGGTAGAAAAGGGGATCGGTTTTGATACTACGCGGGGGTGGGGGTGGGGCTTGTTTGTGCGTATGCCATCCGCTTGTTTGTGGATGCCAGAATTGGCGGGGGGAGGGTAGTTGGACCGCGTTATCGTTCATCGCGAGCAGGCTCACTCCTACATTGGACCGCGTTCGCCTGAACAACTCGGTCAACTGTAGGAGTGAGCCTGCTCGCGATGGCGGCCTCAAATCGGAGTGCTGTTTAAAGGTGTTTAAGGTTACTTCCTGAAAGCTACAACGCCTTGCGCCATTACCTACGACTACGCCAGAATCCGCCGGCTTGTGCGCTTTGGACGCCCTCGGTAACTTTATTCCCGTCACTGATTCCCAGTGATCGGGTTTAGTAGCCCGAGGATTTGAAGGCTGCACAAGCGTCTGTCAGACAGGTATTTCCATACCTGTATTTGATGGTGGCTGTGCGCAGGGCGTCCTCGGACGCGCCGGCTTTGCCTTCGTTCCCCGGTCTACTAACCTGCGTACAGCCGCCACCCCTCGTATTAGTAGCGAGGCGTGGCTGCCAAAAAAGGAACGAATGAATATGTGCAAAGTTACTCCAAACCCGCCAGACACAGATCCGGCATCCCCCTACGAATCCCTCGATTCAAAAAAACTCCACGAAGCCGCCGAACGCGCCCTCGATAACTACCTCAACCCCGGCGTCATCAAATCCCCCGCCACCCGCAAACCCAGCACGATGTTCATGCTTGCACCGGATATCCGAGACGAAGACCTCTTGGCCCACACCTGTGAGTCACTGGCCCAGGCCAGTGTCATGGCCAGCGATTTCGCGGGGTACCTGGAAGGGCCGCATCGGCATACGGCCATGGCGATCCAGCAGATCATCATGCTGGCGGAACTGGCGGCGAACCGGATGCTGGATAACGTTGAGGTGCCGAAGTAATACCCAAGCACCGCGTTATCGTTCATCGCGAGCAGGCTCACTCCCACATTGGACTGCGTCCGTCCGGACAACTCGGTCAAACTGTAGGAGTGAGCCTGCTCGCGATGGCATCACCTCGGTCCAAAGTGAGCCTAGCCCGACGCATCAACGCATTATGAGACAGCACGGCCTTATGTAAGTCCTTGCTGTCAGCCCCTTCTGATTTTCCTCGCTCTGCGACTTAACCCCCCAACAGCTGTGTACCTTGTCGGCAAGGACCCATTGTCGAGAGAAAGTGTATGGACACATCTTTAAGGAAAACCGTTACGGACAGTGCGCTTAAACGAGCCCTGCTACTGGTTGATCTAACCGAAACAAACAATCCCGATCACGCCGTCCGGCTACTGCTGAATGAAATCCTCCAAGGACTCGCGGAAAAAGGCTGGCCTCAAGCTCATCTGCAGACAGGGCCGAGGATTGTGTCTGCTGAAGAAAATTATGGTTTGCTCGGCTACGACCCGGCAGAGGTCACGCTCGGGAGTGAACACACACGCTGGGTCGATGAGTGCTCGCTGTTACGTACGCAAACCACCAGTCAAATTCCGGCTGCGCTTCAGCGAGCCGCTCAGGTACGGCATCCGGGGCAGACGATCTTGCTGGCGGCGCCGGGTATTACTTTTCGTCGTGATAGTCGGGATCGTTGGCATTGTGCCGAACCGCATCAGATGGATATCTGGGTGCTGGGTGATCCGGAACTGGCTACGCATGAACATCTATTGCGTCTGGTCGGCGATATCCTCATGTCCGCCGTTCCTGAGAAAGAGTGGGTCTACAGCGACAGTCCGCATCATTACACCGAGGGCGGAATTGAAGTGAATGTGTTGAATGACCGTGCTCCGGTCGAAGTACTGGAGTGCGGTCGTATTGCGAGGTCTTTGCTGGAGCGCTTGAAGATAGACCCGCAGCGTCATGGAGGGCTGGCGCTCGGAATGGGGCTGGATCGCCTGACGATGTTGCGCAAAGGCATCCCGGATATTCGCTTGTTGCGCGATCAGAACATACCAGTGCAGGCGCAGATGCATGATCTGAATCCATGGAGTGCGGTATCTCGTTTGCCGTCAATTGCTCGTGACATTTCGTTGGCGGTGACGCCGGGGCTAAGTGAACAAGTGTTGACCGAAAGGATGTTGCTGGCTGCGGGTGATTGTTCTGACTGGATCGAAGAGATGCAAGTCAAGGGGCGTTGGGCGTTCTCGGAGTTACCCGCGCAGGCCATTGAACGACTCGGGCTGCTGCCGGGCCAGGAAAATGTGCTTTTGCGTGTAGTGCTGCGGGATTGCTCGCGATCAATTACTACCGCTGAGGCGAACGCGTTGTACGCGGACATTCAGGCGGCGATGCATGAAGGGGCGCCGGGGGCGGGTTACAGGATGGATATGCCAAGGGCTTGAAGTTGAACAACCCGAGTAACCACTGAAGCACCGCGTCATCGTTCTTCGCGAGCAGGCTCGCTCCTATGTATGGACTCGCCCCCACTGTCTACCTGCTTTTCAAACACTGCTACCCGGTTGCATCTATGTATAAGGCCTATTCGAGGAAGCCATCTTTGGCTTCTGGCCAACATTGGTTGAGCTCACGGTATGCCGATTACATTCAGGCCTCGAAGGCCGGTAGGAGCGCAGGCATCAATCCGCGACGGTCTGACCTGGGGTCAATGTTTTCTAGCAGGGGCTGGAGCGCACTGCGCCCCGGTGGCAGAACGCTGTCGATCAACAACTTGTCGCCGCCGGCCGGCCATCGGCCGGTTGGCGGCGATAAGTCTGGTCATTCTGTAGCAGTACCCAGATGATTCGCAGGTTGCGATTCGCCAGCCGTACCGCTGCTTCCTTGCGTCCCAGCCGACTCTGCCAGCGTTGCAAGCGACGATCGTCGGGCTGTTCCGAATCTGGGCGCAGCTGCCTCAATACCGCGTGAGCCCCCTGCACCATCAGGCTGCGCACGTAGCCATCGCCTCGTTTGCACATCCGGCCCAGGCGAACCTT
>NZ_JBFUIH010000072.1:0-20118 GCF_056401975.1 Pseudomonas sp. P4_C8
CCCGAGAACAGCGCCAGCATGCGCAGGCTGAAGGAGAGTTTCAGTAACGAACCGGCTTTTTTCAGAGCGGGCATTACAGCGCTATGCAACAGGAAGCCGTTAAAGGTCAATAGCACAACTATGCCAATTTTGGCTTGTAGTTTTGGATTGAGGAAATACTCCATCCCCTTGCCGGCATAATCGATCCCGACGATACCAATGCCCGTAATCCAAAGCGCTACAAGTGCAAGTCCTACGGTTTTTTGAAGGCTTTCCATGTGCGCATCATCGTGGTGGCCTGACGCATCTCCCTTCAGGAGTTGCTTGACCATTGCAATGTCACTGGTCAAAACCAGCCCGATTGCCACACAGCAGGCGATAAGATGAAAATATACAACGCCCAAACGCACATATTCCACGGTGGACGAAGAAAACATACTAAGTTCCATGGTGACCTCTTGGTTTCAATAGTGAATCAACTTGGCTCTCGGCACGGCTTGATTGTAATTTACCGTTGCTGACTGCCATTTAGATCCAGCAATTGTTATCAATTAATCTTGCGACATTACGCCGCCAAGATAATAGTGAGTTTCTCGAATGAACTTTTAGTCATTCGATCATGTCCATTTTCAGGTAACAAAAAACCTCAATCGCACTGAGTGCATGGGAGGTTTAACTTCCGCTTCTGGGGGGGCGGTGAGGCCCGGAACCCGATCGACGAGCGAATCAGGCAATGTTGGTGGGGTCGGCGGGGCTTCCACCCCATTCGAGGAAACGGATCTTGTGAACCTCGCCCTCGCTGTCTTCGTAGACCAGGGTCACCGGTACCACGCCGGTCTTGTCGGATGTATCGGTGCGCTGCAGTACCCGTTTCACATCGATGTCCATCCCGTAGTGGTATTCGACGGCTGAGACATGCGCGCCGGGGTCTTGCAGGCTGCTCTGGTCGAAGACACTGGGTGCGAGACTGGAAATCACGGCACTGACAATTGTGGCCATGCTCATAAGGCTGTACCTCCACTGAAGTTCGCTTGACAAGGACTTAATGTGACACGTGGTGAAAGTGAAGTTCACTTCACCGCGACGAACGCGCCTGCCTGCAAAGCCTGTAGTGGCTGCAAACTCCCGGCAATTCCCCGCGCTTGACGCCTTTCGACCATTCGTCCTTTAAACCCCGTATTTGTTGGCCAAAGTCCGATTCTGATGGAGGTCATAACATGTCATGACAGATTGTCACGCACGGTGAATCAGTGCCTTCAATTCAGTCGGCTGAAGCCGAGTGATCGCGAACGCCTGCATTACCCAAGTCCGCCTGGCACTGGAAAAACAGTAGGCAGCCAAACAGGTTCTGGCCCAATTCGACACCCAATTGATCGGGGAAGAAATAGATATGTTCACGCGGTGGTTGTGACGGTGTATGGACCGAAAACGCCTGCTATCGAGCCAGGGGAGAAATGTCGGGTATTGGCCGTTTTTTGCCTGTCGCGAAGGACGGCAACCGATCCAAAACTGCCCATCGCAAGAAGCAGAAAACGACCCAGGCTGTGTGAAAACGCCAGTGGTTGTCTAACCTTCTGGTCGTCTAGATCGTATTGGGGGCGATCATGAAGCGATTCATTGAAGGTGAGGCTCGGACGCAAGTCACGTTGCTGCCTGAGTGCCTGGACGATTACGTAGCCGAAGAAAACCCAGTGCGCGTGGTCGGCTTGAGCGTGAGGCCGAGCGTAACGTCGAGTTGATGTGGCTGACGGGACGTTTGGCTCCAGACTTCAAAACCATTGCCGACTTTCGCAAGGACATCGGGGCGCAGCTTCACGACAGTCCAGACCAACAAATCTCTCTTACCGATCCAGATGCATGCTCAATGACCACGAGCGGTCGTGGCACCGGAACGGTTGGCTACAACGTCCAAACAGCGGTCGACGACAAGCACCATCTGATCATTGCCCATGAGGTGACCAACGTTGGTAATGATCGTGGGCAACTGAGCAATATGGCGGACCAGGCGCGTGCAGAAATCGAGGCTGAATCGCTGACGGTGGTGGTCGACCGAGGCTATTACAAAGGGCTGGAAATCCTTGCCTGCGAGCAAGCCGGCATCACTACCCTTGATGTCAGTTTGTTGTCGCCATATGTTATTGGCATTCATGGAGGATTCTGACTGATGGCACGTGTGGGTTTGATACTGACACCCGGTTTTGCGGACTGGGAATATGCTTTCATTGCTGGAACTGCGTCCCCGTTTTACGGGATCGACGTCAGGTTCTTCGCTGCTGCTACGGGGCAGTTCCGCTCGCAGGGCGGATTGGCTGTCACTGTCGATAGCAGTTTGCAGCAATGTCTGGAGTGGAAACCGGACGTCGTTGTCGTCATTGGTGGAATGTGCTGGGAACGCGTAGAAGCACCGGATATTCGAGACTTTCTTCATGCCAGTCGCTCAAGTGGGGCGACAATTGCCGGTATCTGTGGGGGAACGCTGGCACTTGCGAGGGCGGGGCTTCTCGACACGGTTCCTCATACCTCGAACAGCGCAGACTTCTTACAACAGAATGCCGTAGGTTATGAAGGGCACACACATTATCGAAGCAGTGCAGTGGCTGTGGTTGCAGACCGCATCATAACTGCTCCAGGCCCCGCGCCCGTTAGCTTCACCTGCGCAGTGTTTGAAGGTGCCGGGCTATCCTCAGAGATCACTTCTCAGTTCAGGTCAATGTTGGCAGTGGAACATGGGGGACTGCTTTCTCCTACAAAACAGTCGATCAGGTGATGTGTTGGAGTGGCCGCCGATCGCGGTCATTCCGGCGCCATTATCACCGCGAGCGTCATCTTGATGAACTCTTCGTTCTTGTCGATCGTTTGAAGGGCGCCGCGGATATTGCCGCCGATCTCGGCCGCTCCGCGCTGCTCAACCCAAAGCGTGAGCTCCATGATGGCATCCTCCAGGGCGAGGTGGTTTTCGTTGATCTTGAATAGCAGGGAAGGGAGCAGGTCTGAGTTTGGCATCGCGATTCCTCCATGGAGGCTTCAGCGCAGCAGCAGTATTGGGAAGTGACGAACGGTAGACAGGACATCTAGGGAGGGAATGAAGCTTGTACCACCTTTTGTACCACTGACCGTGTAAAGCAGGTTAAAACCGGGTATTCCAAAGTAAGGAAGTGACCGGTTTCATTGGCCCTGAGAACTTTTCCTCAGCTGACCCAGCTAAACAGCGGCAGCGGCCCGGACATCATGCAGGTAGGTATTACCCTGGGGGATGTCAGCCTGCGCAACGTACCCCAAGGTAGCGTGGCAGCAGAGTTGGCGTGTAGGGGAGAGGGCGACACGATGCAGCTTTCGGTTGAACATCCTACTGGTGAGTTCACCGTGGAACTGCGCTTCCAGGATGGGCGATTGACCCGTTGCGGATTGATGCGCACTGCCCGATTGCTAATGGACGGGGTTGTGTTTGTTCCTGATCCTGGGCCGCCCCTTGAACGAACCTGGTAACTTGGGTCATACCAGGGCAGGCGCTGAATGACCCGTGCGGTAAACCAATGCTCAGCGCTTGACCCCGATGCTCGTGATGAAACGAGTGATCGAGGATCGAGCGCTGGCGTTGTAATGTCAGACACTGCCGACCAATTTCCCCTCATTCATCCTGCGCTTGTACGCACTGTCCCGATTTGCCAACCAGAAATACAACGGCGAAGTCACCACCAGCCCGACCACCCAGGACAAGTCCGCGCCGTTGATGTGTTCTGAAATCGGGCCCACATACAACGGTGTGTTCATGAAAGGAATCTGCACCGCAATACCGAGCGCGTACGCCAGCAAGGCCTGCGGGTTGTAGCGCCCATAAATCCCGCCATCCACGCGGAAGATCGAGGCAATGTCGTACTTGCCTTTGTGGATAGCGTAGAAGTCGATCAGGTTGATTGCCGTCCATGGCACCAGCACTACCAACAACACCAGCACCATATCGACGAAGTGGCCGATAAAGTCTTTTGAGGCGAAAACTGCTGCAATCGCACATGCTGCCAGTACGAGGATGGAGATCACCGCTCGGCTTTTCGCGGTGGGGATCCAGCGATACGCAAAGGTCTGCACCAGGGTGATGATCGACAGCACCGCGCCATACAAATTGAGGGCGTTATGGCTGATCACGCTGAGCAGGAACAGCACCAACATCAACGGGCCGATAGAGCCGGTGGCAAGTTTGACGGCGTCCATCGTGTCCATGCCGACCGGGGTGGCAAGTACCGCGACGGCGCCGAAGATGAACGACAGACTGGAGCCCAGTGCCGAGCCCAGGTAAGTGGTCCAGAAAGTGGACGCGACCGGAACGTCAGCCGGCAGGTAGCGCGAGTAATCCGACACGTAGGGCGCGAAGGCGATCTGCCACAGCGCAGCCAGAGACACGGTAGCCAGCCAGCCGGAAATGTTGAATTCACCGCGGGTCAGAAAGTCCGTGGTCTGGATATGGGTAAAGATATAGCCAAACCCCAATACGATCCCGGCGCCCAGTACCCAGGTACCGATGCGGTTGAGCACATGGATAAAGCGGTAACCGATGATGCCGATGATCCCGGAGCCGATGGCGCCGATCACGATGCCCACGGGCACGGGCACTGCGTCGACCACACCGTGCAAGGATTTACCCGCCAGCACGATGTTGGAGGCAAAGAAGCCGATGTACATGACGCCGGCGATCACCACCACCAGCAATGCGCCGAGGGAGCCGAACTGGGCGCGGCTCTGGATCATTTGCGGGATGCCCATCTGCGGGCCCTGGGCCGAGTGCAACGCCATCAACACGCCGCCGACCAGGTGGCCGACGAGGATGGCGACGATGCCCCAGATCAGGTTCAGGTGGAACAGTTGCACTCCCAGTGCGCCGGTCACGATCGGCAATGGCGCGATGTTGCCGCCGAACCACAGGGTGAACAGGTCTCTTACCTTTCCATGGCGATCTTCAGGGGGCACGTATCCAATCGTGTGTTTTTCAATAAGCGGGGCGGAGGATGTCGCAGTGGTGACCATGAGGAACTCCAAGGCAAGGTGAGTACGTGGACGTACTTCGCAGTGCGCCGCCTGCGCGGCGCTTTGTTGTTGGAGTGATCATCTGCAATGGCGGCAGGCAGGTAAATTAGTAAGTTTGTTGCTATAGACCTTAAAAAAAGTATCTCGCCGGCCTTTTTGCTCCGGTATGTTGCATGCACCGTGATCGCTGAAGAAAACAGTTTTTTCTTGCACGTGTTTGGGGCGAAATCCCACGTTTAACGAGGTTCCGATGGCTGCCTACAACCTGCGCCAACTCAGATATTTTGTTACCACGGCCGAGTGCGGCAGCGTCGCCGAGGCGTCGCGCAAGCTGTATATCGCGCAGCCGTCGGTCTCTACCGCGATCAAGCAGTTGGAAGACAGCTTTGGTGTGCAGCTGTTTATTCGCCATCACGCTCAAGGCGTGTCGTTGACGCCCAGTGGTGCACGGTTTTATCGCAAGGCGCAGGAGCTGTTGCGGGTGGCCCATGAGTTCGAGCAGAACGCCCTGGCGGACAACGACGTGGTGGCGGGGCAGATCGATATCGGCTGCTTTGAAACCGTGGCACCGCTGTACTTGCCGCGCTTGATCGCCGGCTTCAAGACGCGTTGGCCGGGGGTGGAGATTCGGATTCGCGATGGCGAGCAACAGGAACTGGTACAGGCGCTGACGGCAGGCAGTATCGATGTGGCCATGCTGTACGAGCATGACTTGGGCGGCACCATTGAAACCACGCCATTGATGCCGCCGCAACAGCCGTATGCGTTGTTGCCGGCGGATCACCGTTTTGCACAGCAGCCCAAGGTGTCGCTGGCGGACCTGGTGCTGGAACSGATGATTTTGCTTGACGTTCTGCCCAGCCGGACCTACTTCGTAAGCATCTTTGAAGAGCGCGGGTTGACGCCGAATATCGTGTTCAGCTCGCCGTCGATCGAGATGGTGCGGGGGATGGTAGGGCGGGGGTTTGGGTTTTCGATATTGGTGACCAAACCGTTCACCGAGTACACCTACGATGGGCAGAAAGTCGTCTGTGTGCCATTGGCCGAAACCGTCACCGGTTCAGGTTTGTCGGCGGTGTGGTTGCGCCGTTCGCCCCTGACCAAACCGGTGCAGTTATTTGTCGACTACTGCAGCGAAGAACTCGCGCAACTATTGGGCTAAACCCAGGATTAAAAATGTGGGAGGGGCTTGCTCCCGATAGCAGTGTGACAGGCAACTTATGCATCGACTGAACCACTGCAATCGGGGCGGTGCGGCGTTCCGACAAGCCCCCTCCCACATTTGATTTTTGGTGTCTGGTAGATAGGCGGCTCAGGCGCGGATTGATTCCAGCATCCGCAGTAGCATCGCATCACACCCCGCTAATTGCGCCACACTCACAAACTCATCCGGCTTATGCCCCTGGTCCATGCTCCCGGGCCCGCACACCACCGTGGGAATGCCCGCCGCATCGAACAACCCGCCCTCAGTACCAAACGCTACCGTGCCAAATTCCCGCGAACCGGAAAACGCCGCGATCAATTCTGCCGCCTGGCTGCGTTCGTCGGTGACCAAGCCTGGGTAAGCGGACAACTCGGTAAAACGAATCGCACTCTGGCGACTGACTGCCTGCATGCGCGGCAGCACTTTTTGCATGGCATAAGCCTGCAACTCCTCAGCTACCTCACCCGGATCCTGCGACGGCAAGGCACGAATCTCAAAATCAAACCGACAATCTGCCGGCACGATATTCAGCGCCTTGCCGCCACTGATCACCCCGGTCTGCACCGTGCTGAATGGCGGATCGAAACGCGCATCCTGGGTGTCCCGCAGGCGTTGCCCGATTCTTCCCAATTCACCAATCAACTCCGCCGCATGCTCGATGGCGTTCACCCCATACGGCGCATAGGCCGAGTGACATGCCTCGCCATGCACATCACAGCGCATGGCCAACTTGCCCTTATGGCCGAGCACCGGCTTGAGCTCGGTCGGTTCACCGATAATGCACAGCATCGGCTTCACCGGCCGCTGCTCAAGCACCTTGAGCAACGAACGCACACCGAGGCAGCCGACTTCTTCGTCGTACGACAGGGCGATATGCACCGGGATCCGCAGCGGCACCTTCACCAATGCCGGCACCAGCGCCAGCACACAGGCTATATAGCCCTTCATGTCTGCCGTGCCCCGGCCAAACAGCTTGCCGTCGCGCTCAGTTAGCTCGAATGGCGGTACCGTCCATGGCTGCCCATCCACCGGCACTACATCGGTATGCCCTGAAAGTGCGATGCCCGGCAACTCCACCGGGCCGATGCTGGCAAACAGATTGGCCTTGCTTCGCTCCTCGTTGTAGACCAGATCGCTGGTCACACCGAAACCCGCCAAGTAATCATGCACAAACTCGATCAGATGCAGGTTGGATTCGCGGCTGGTGGTATCAAACCCTACCAGCGTCTGCAGCAGTTCGCGGCTGCTGCTCATCGGTCATCACCGGCCACGCCGTAGCCCGGGGAGCGATCGGGGGCGAGGGCGCGGTCGATGTAGTCCTGGACTTGCGGGCGGTAGGCGTCCCATAGTCTTTGAAGGTCACCGACAGGATTCTCGTCGGCCCAATCCACTCGCAGGTTGATGATCGGCCATGTCAGCTCACCGACCACCACCAGCGCAGCAGAGTGCACCGGACCGGCCTCGCCGCCAGCAGCGATGGCCGCATGCATCGCGGCCAGCAGGCGATCGGCCAACTGGCCTTCGCCTTGCTCGAAAGTGCTGACCATCGCCTCGATCACCCCGCGGTCAGCGAGCATGTTGCCCGCCGCCACGCACTGCTCGCCCGACACCGCATTATGGGTGCCGAGGGTTTCGCTGCCGCTGAAATGGACGGCGCGACCCAGGTGATCAATCGCCGTCAGCTGTCGGTATTGGCTGTAGCCATTGCTAGTCAGGGCCTTGTCGAGCGCTTCGGCCGGGGCGAGGCCCTGTTCCAGCAGGTCGAGTACGTCAGGACCCAGGGCCGGCAAGGTGATGTTCTGGGTCGACACCGCGCCCACACCAGGGCGCAGCCATGGGCAACGGGCACCCACGGCGATGCTTGATGAACTGATGGCAATGCCCAGCTGGCCAGTGTCCGCACACCGGGCCACGATTGAAAAGGTCATGGGAAGCCTCCTTACTCCGGGATAACCGCGATTACATCGATTTCCATCAACCACTGCGGCTGACCCAGGGCCGACACCACCAGCCCGGTGGAGATCGGGAACACACCCTTGAGCCATTTGCCGACTTCCTGGTACACCGGCTCGCGGTAGCGCGGGTCAATCAGGTAGGTGGTGGTTTTGACGATATGGCTCAGGTCGCTGCCGGCTTCTTCCAGCAGTTGCTTGACGTTCTTCATCGCTTGTTCGGTCTGGGCGCGCGGGTCGCCGAGGCCAATCAGGTTGCCCTCGAAATCAGTGCCCACCTGGCCGCGCACATACACGGTATTGCCGGCGCGTACGGCTTGGCACAGGTCGTTGTCCAGGGTTTGGTTAGGGTAGGTTTCCTTGGTGTTGAACATACGGATACGAGTGTGAGTAGGCATCAAAAAAACTCCGGAAAAAAGGGATCAGGCGTTGACAGGGAACTGACGAACCACCGGGGCGGCGTCGCGGTACTCAAGGTATTGGCGCTGAATGGCGATATGGTCGGCGACGTATTTGGCGTCGTGCCACACGCCCCAGATAAACGACGAGCCACGGCGCGACTGCCACGGCAAACCGAGGAAATAGATCCCGGATTCGCTGGAGACGCCGCGTTGATGCTGGGGCTTGCCGGCGGCGTCAAACGCATCGACCTTCAGCCAGCTGTAGTCCACGGCAAACCCAGTGGCCCAAATGATCGAGGTGATGCCGGCTTTGTCGAGGTCCAGTTCCAGAATCGGGTTCTTGATACAGTCGGCGTCGGGAAACACACGACGGGCTTCAGGCTCCAGCGGCAAGTCCAGGCCGTTGCGCTCCACGTAGGCGTCGGCCGCATCCAGCAAGGCCAGGTAGTTTTCATCGCCACGCGCCAGGTTTTCCACCAGGTTGGGCTGGAAGCTGGCGAGGTTGCCGCTGAAGGATTGCGTGAGGCCAACCAGGGTCATGCCTTGCTGGGCCAGCTCACGGAAATCGATTGTCTTGCCGCCGTGTGCGCCGCTCACTGCAATGGTTACGTGCTCACGGCCGGGTTTCATCGCCGCTTGGTCCCACTCGCCCAACACCCCCAGCCACCAGCAGAAATCCCGGTTGCGATAGGCGCGGGGCGGGCGGTCGTGGGCGCCGACCGACAGGTACACCTGGCGTCCGGAACGTTGCAACTCATCGGCGATCTGCACACCGGAAGAGCCTGCACCTACCACTAGCACGGCACCGGCCGGCAGTTGGGCAGGGTTGCGATAATCGGCAGAGTGGATCTGATGCAGCGCGCAGTCTTCAGGTGCAATCGGCGGAATCACCGGTTTCTGGAACGGCCCGGTGGCTGCCACTACGCGGTTGGCTTCGATCACGCCTTCGCTGGTGTGCACGGTAAAGCCTGGGCGGCCGACATTACGCACCACCGAGAGTACATCCACGCCGGTACGGATCGGCGCATTGAACTTGCGGGCATAAGCTTCAAAGTAATCGGCGACGCGTTCTTTGGGGGCGAAGCCATCGGCGGCGACGTCATCGAATTCCAGGCCTGGAAAACGGTCATGCCAGGCCGGACCGTTAGCCACCAACGAATCCCAGCGCCCGGTGCGCCAGCGCTCGGCAATGCGGCTGCGCTCCAGCACCAGATGCGGCACGTCTTGTTTGCTCAGGTGCTCACTCATGGCCACGCCAGCCTGACCGGCTCCCACTACCAGGGTGTCTGTTTTTGTTATTGCTTCAGTCATGTGTCTGTCCTTGCGTAATGCAGTTGGATTCAGTTCGTGCATGACTTCAAGGCTAGGGGGAGGGGGGCTATTAATAAAATATTATTAAGCTGGGAAGTGAGCATAAATATCGGATGCAGGCTCACCCTATCGGGTGATTTCGATGGTTTCCCGGGTGTGGGACCATCTCTAACGTTCTTACAGCGAGTCTTCAAAGTGGAAAACGACCGGCTTTCTTCTGCGCAATGGTTTGAACAGATCGCCAAGGTAACCGAGAGCATCGGGCAAGCGGGCTTCGCCGCTACTTTGTTCGAGGCCCTCGGTTGTATCTGCCCGATCCAGGCCACCACGCTCTACCTGTATCCGCACGGTGGCATGCCCAGCGCATTGTTTGAATTGGAAGGCCCATGGCTGCCGCAGGGTAATGTGCGTCAGTACCTGTCGGGCTTCTATTTGCTCGATCCGTTTTACGGCGCGTGCGTAGAGGGCATCGGCTCCGGGTGTTACGACCTTGCCGATGTCGCCCCCGATCATTTCGAGCTCAGCGAGTACTTCCAGTCGTTTTACCGACATTCGCACCTGGAGGATGAGTTGAACTACATCCTGCAGTCCAACAACGGGTTGAGTCTGGCGGTATCACTGGCATTTACGCAGAAGCTGGACGCGGCCACCACCCAACAATTCAAGCGTATAGCGCCCTGGGTGCTGGCGGTGTTGGGCAAACACTTCGTGGGTCTGGAAGCGCAGGGTTCGCGCTTTGAAAGCCTGCTGGAGCAGCGTATTCACTCGGCGCTGAACAATTTTGGCTCGTCGATCCTGACCGAGCGCGAATGTCGTATCGCCCAATTGATCCTGCGTGGGCACTCCACCCGCTCGCTTGCCGAGCGCCTGGGTGTATCGGAAGACACCATCAAATCCCACCGCAAAAACATCTACAGCAAGCTCGATATCGGTGCGCAATCGGAACTGTTTTCGCTGTTCATCGATTCGTTGGCCGAGGCACAGGGCGTGCTGAGCAAGGACCCCCTTGAAAGCTACATGAACAAGATCCGCTGAGCGGATGACGACTAACAAGAGAGAGAAAACATGAACCTGCCATTCGAACCCAAACGCCAGACCCAGGACTATCAGAAGTCCGACGCGGCCCACCACATCCATGCGTTTCTGGATCAAAAGGCGCTGAATGCCGAAGGCCCACGCGTGATGGTGCGTGGTGAGGGCCTGTATCTGTGGGACAGTGAAGGTAAGCGCTACCTGGACGGCATGTCGGGTCTGTGGTGCACCCAGCTCGGTTATGGGCGAAAGGACCTGACCGCCGCCGCCGCCGCGCAGATGGACCAGTTGGCGTACTACAACATGTTCTTCCACACCACTCATCCGGCGGTGATTGAGCTGTCCGAGCTGCTGTTCAGCCTGCTGCCGGGCCACTACAGTCACGTGATCTATACCAACTCCGGCTCCGAAGCCAACGAGGTGTTGATCCGTACCGTTCGCCGCTACTGGCAAGTGGTCGGCCAACCCAAGAAAAAGATCATGATCGGTCGCTGGAATGGCTATCACGGCTCCACCCTGGCGGCTTCTGCGCTGGGCGGCATGAAGTTCATGCACGAGATGGGCGGCATGATTCCTGACGTGGCGCACATCGATGAGCCCTACTGGTACGCACAGGGCGGCGACTTGACTCCGGCCGAGTTCGGTCGTCGCTGCGCCTTGCAACTGGAAGAGAAGATTCTCGAACTGGGCGCCGAAAATGTTGCGGGCTTTATCGCCGAACCCTTCCAGGGCGCAGGCGGGATGATTTTCCCGCCGCAAAGCTACTGGCCGGAAATCCAGCGCATCTGCCGTCAATACGATGTGCTGCTGTGCGCCGATGAGGTGATTGGCGGTTTTGGTCGCACGGGCGAGTGGTTTGCCCACGAGTATTTCGGCTTCGAACCCGACACCCTGTCGATCGCCAAGGGCCTGACCTCCGGCTATATCCCCATGGGCGGCCTGGTGCTGAGCAAACGCATTGCGGATGCGCTGGTGGAGCGGGGCGGCGTGTTCGCCCACGGCCTGACCTATTCAGGGCACCCGGTCGCGGCGGCGGTTGCACTCGCCAACCTCAAGGCGTTGCGTGATGAAGGCATTGTTCGCACGGTGAAGGAAGATACCGGGCCGTACTTGCAGCAGATCCTGCGTGAAGTGTTTGGCAACCATCCGATGATCGGCGAGATCCAGGGAACCGGTCTGCTCGCGGCCATGCAGTTCGCCGAGGACAAAGACACACGCAAGCGCTTCGACAATGAAAATGACCTTGCCTGGCAGTGCCGCACCTTTGGTTTTGAAGAGGGTGTGATCATTCGCTCGACACTCGGCCGCATGATCATGGCGCCGGCACTGGTAGCAACGCGCGCGGAACTCGACGAACTGGTGGACAAGACCCGTATCGCGGTAGACCGCACCGCACGGATCGCGGGAAAGCTGTGAAGTGAGCGGTTTTCCACCCCCGCGCAAGGGGTGGAGAACCGCATCGTTACATTGCCCTGCGTGCACATAGGGCAGCCCACTTTTCAACGGATAACGGTATCGATTTCATCGGATACCGCGGCGTCCTGCATGCCCATTTCCAGGAGTCAGCAATGAATACAATAACAAACGTGGCCGATACTCCCTCCCATCATTCCCCATCGCAACCCACTTCATCGCGTAGGTTTCGACAGCCCCTGGGGCTCGTCGGACTGGTACTTTTCGGTCTGGCATACATGGTCCCGCTGGCGGTGTTTACAACCTATGGTCTCGTCACCCAGATGACCAAAGGGCACTTGCCCACCGCCTACCTGCTGACCCTTGCGGCCATGTTGTTGACCGCTTACAGCTATGGACGCATGGTCCAGGCGCACCCCTATTCAGGATCGGTTTATACCTATACGCGCAAGGCATTTGGCGCGTATTTCGGCTTTATTGCCGGTTGGACCTTGTTACTGGATTACATCTTCTTGCCGTTGCTCAGTTATCTGCTGATCGGCATCTACATGTCGGAATATTTTCCCGCTGTGCCTACCGCCGTGTGGGTGCTCGGTTCAATTGCGCTGGTCACCGTTCTAAATCTGGTCGGCATCGAGTCCATCACTCGGGTCAACTGGATACTCGTGGTTGCCCAGTTGGTCTTCATCGTTGTGTTCGTCGCGTTATCGCTTCACAACCTGAGTGGGCATTCCGCCCCGGTTTCGCTGCTCGCACCTTTCCATCATGAAGGTTTCAGCGTCCCGCTGATCATGGCGGGCGCTGCGGTACTCTGCCTGTCGTTTCTTGGCTTCGATGCCGTGTCGACCATGGCCGAGGAAACACCCAACCCGCGAAAAACCATTCCGCTCGCCATTATGGTGGTGTCGTTGTTCGGGGGGCTGTTGTTTCTGCTGGTTTCGTATTTCGCCCAGATGGTGTTTCCGGAATGGAACAGTTTCGTCGACCCTGATTCAGCCTCAGTGGACGTGATGCGCCGCGTCGGCGGTGAACTGCTGGTGACCGCATTTACCGCGACCTATGTAGCGGGCTGTTTCGCTTCGGCAATGGTCTCCCAGGCGAGTGTCTCGCGCGTGCTGTTCGCGATGGGGCGTGATGGAGCATTGCCAAGCGTGTTCGGCAAGCTGGTCACGAAAAAGCGCGTGCCGGCCACCGCGATCATGCTGGTCAGCCTGTTCTCGCTGATTGCCTTGTTTATCACCCTGGATACCGTCGCCAACATGATCAGCTTCGGCGCGCTCTTCGCGTTCTCGGCGGTGAACCTGGCGGTGATCAAGCACTACCTGGTCGACCAGAAACTGCGCGGCACACGCAACTACCTGATGTACGCGGCGCTGCCGGCCCTGGGGTTTCTCAGCACCATTTGGCTGTGGACGAGCCTTTCCGGTATGGCGTTCACGATTGGTCTGTGCTGGATGGGCTTGGGGCTGATTTGTTTGTTGGGTGTCACGCGTGGGTTCAGGGTGAAGATGCCGGACTTGCAGATGGCGGAGTGATACATCCCAACACACGCAGGTTTTGACAGCAGGTCATTGCGGTTTGAGTCGGCTGCGATGACCTGTACCTCCTGCCTCGATAGTTGCGCACCATCCATCCAGATCAATAACAACTGACCGTGTAGACGGTCAATGTGGGAGTACTACGTGTTCGACCTTAACTACTGGCAGCAGCGTGTTGCCCGCCAATCCTTCATCGACACCGCCTTGATCGGCGGCCAGCCAGTGTCGTCGATATCCGGAGCGACATTCGACGCCATCAACCCTGCGACCAATCAATTGCTCGCGCGTGTTGCCGCATGCGGCGAAGAAGACGTCAACCTGGCAGTGCGCTCCGCACGCCGGGCTTTCAATGCAGGCCCTTGGCGGCGTATGTCCCCCGGCGAGCGCAAGAAAATCCTGATCAAACTTTCCGAGTTGCTGATGGTGCACCGCGAAGAGCTGGCGCTGCTCGATTCGCTGAACATGGGCAAGCCGGTGATGGATGCCTACAACGTGGATGTGCCCGGCGCCGCCCACGTCTTCGCTTGGTACGGCGAAGCGCTCGACAAGGTTTACGATCAGGTCGCGCCTACCGCCCGGAATGCGTTGGCCACCATCACGCGGGAAGCCTTGGGGGTAGTTGCCGCAGTAGTGCCGTGGAACTTCCCGCTGGACATGGCTGCGTGGAAACTGGCGCCTGCATTGGCGGCCGGCAACAGCGTGGTACTCAAGCCCGCCGAGCAATCGCCATTTTCGGCCCTGCGTCTGGCTCAGCTTGCCTTGGAAGCAGGCATTCCAGAGGGCGTGCTGAACGTGGTACCGGGCCTGGGCGAGAGCGCCGGCAAGGCACTGGGGTTGCATCCGGACGTGGATTGTCTGGTGTTCACCGGCTCCACTCAGGTAGGCAAGTACTTTATGCAGTACTCGGCGCAGTCCAACCTCAAGCAGGTCTGGCTGGAGTGCGGCGGAAAGAGCCCGAACCTGGTGTTTGAAGACTGTCAGGATCTGGACCTGGCTGCGGAGAAGGCCGCCTTCGGTATTTTCTTCAACCAGGGTGAAGTGTGCTCGGCCAATTCCCGCCTGTACGTGCAACGTTCCATCCATGACGAATTTGTCGAACGGCTGATCAGCAAGTCGCGTGCGTGGATGCCCGGTGATCCACTGAACCCTGGGAGCGCTGCTGGGGCAATCGTCGACAGTGAACAAACCAGCCGAATTATGAAAGCGGTCGCAGAGGCACGTATTGACGGGGCCACGCTGCTGTCCGGTGGCGAGCAATTGAGCATCAATGGTTCTTCAAACTTCATTCAGCCGACGATCTTTGGTGACGTGACCAGCGGCATGCGCATTTCACGGGATGAAGTGTTCGGTCCGGTTCTGGCGGTCAGCGCTTTTGACACTGAGGAAGAGGCGGTGCAGCAAGCCAATGACAGCATCTACGGACTGGCTGCGTCGGTGTGGAGCGATGATCTGAACCGCGCGCACCGTGTGGCCCGTGCCTTGAATGCCGGTACTGTCTCGGTCAACACCATCGACGCGCTGGATGTGTCGGTGCCGTTTGGCGGAGGCAAGCAGTCAGGCTTCGGTCGCGATCTATCACTGCATTCGTTTGATAAATACACACAACTGAAAACCACCTGGTTTCAGTTGCGTTAAGTACGGTTGTGAGCGGGTCGCGTATCAGACAATACGCGACTGCTGATACCAAGGGCAGGCTCGATCAACACGGATCGGGCCGGCCATTATTGATTGAACTTTGCCACCAGGCCGAAAACAGAAAGTTCTCACTTCTGTGAGGGGCCGCTTTTGGCCCAGGCTGTGTGAAAACACCTGCAATTGTCTAATCTTCTGATCGTCGAGATCGTCGAGATCGTCGAGATCGTAGCGGGGGCGATCATGAAGCGATTTATTGAAGGTGAGGCTCGGACGCAAGTCACCTTGCAAACAGCCGTCGACGACAAGCACATCTGATCATTGCCCATGAGGTGACCAACGTTGGTAATGACCGGGCGCAACTGAGCAATATGGCGAACCAGGCGCGTGAAGAGATCGGCGCTGAGTCGCTGACGGTAGTAGCCGACCGAGGCTATTAAAAAGGGTTGGAAATCCTTGCTTGCGAGCAGGCGGGTATCACCACCTTCGTATCGAAACCCCTGACATCAGGCAGCAAAGCCGAAGGCCGATTTGGTAAGCAGGACTTCATCTATGTTGCTGCATCGGACGAGTATCGATGCCCCCGCGGGACAGTTGCTGACCCGGCGGCATTCTTCGGTGGAAGACGGCATGCTTCTGCACTGTTACTGGTTCTTGGGAGTCCTGTGCAATGCACAAGCCTGGCTAGCTGTCGGGGCGGGGATTTTGATCAGCAGGTCCTTGCTTCTCCCACTATTCCATCACATCCCTAACACAATCTGGATGTATTAGGTCAAGTACAGCGAAGAAAGCCAAGGTTAGAACCCTGGCTTCTTCAGTGCACGCTGTTATTGGCCTGGAACCTTCTTGTTCATGGCCTTGACTTGCTCCAGGACCTGCGTGAGGTTGTAGGATGCCGGCGACTGCAGCGGTGGGAACTCTGCAAAGGACTCAAGCTCCTGCAGCCACAACTGCTGGCCTACCGGAAGCATGTTCCAGTTGTAGAGGTAGGCCGTGCTCGGCGAGGCTATTGCACCGCCGATAGACAGCACCGACTTCTGGTCATCGCCTACCGCCTGTTCGAACGGATCCCTGCGGATATTTTGCACCTGCGCCCAACCGTATTGCTGTGGACCTGCCAGTGCTGAAGCGCCGGACGAACCTTCCATGGTGAAATAGATCTTCCAGTTTTTGTAACGTACGGCCGATGGTGTGGCGCCGGTGTAGTACAGGAAGGTGTCACGCGCCGACTTGTCAGATTTGCCAGTCAGGTAGTCGAGTTGATTGACCCCTTGCAGCTTGGTCTTGACGATACCGGGATACTTGCCGGCCATGATCTGCCCGTTGAGTTCATTACCCTTGGCACCACCAGCGATTTCCACCAGTGTTGGCAGCCAATCGTACGAAGCAAAGATATCGTCCTTGACTGTGCCTGGCTTGATGTGGCCCGGCCAGCGGGCCACCATCGGAACACGCATGCCGCCTTCCCAGGTCGTCAACTTGCCGGCCTTGAAGGGCGTCATGCCGCCATCGGGGAATGTCTGGCTTTCCGCGCCGTTGTCAGTGGTGAAGACCACAATGGTGTTGTCCAGTTGCCCCATGTTCTCGAGTTTCTTGAGCACCAGGCCAATATTGTCGTCCATCTGCTTCATGCCGACTTCCTGGATGCCCCAGTCGTTACCACCTTGCTCTCCCAGCATGGCCTCATACTTGGGTGAGAAAACGGTGGTTATATGCATGCGCGCCGGGTTGTACCAGATAAAGAACGGCTTGTCGGTAGTCTTTGGATCGTTGCGGTCGAGGAAGTCGATAACCTTGGCCGAAATTTCTTCGTCCACGGTCTTCGAGCGCTCCAGCGTGAGCGGCCCCTCATCCTTGCAATTCTGGTTCTGCGACGAGCCATCTTTGGAAGTACAGGCCAAAATCGGCCGCGGCGGCGTCAAGCAAGTGGTAGTCTTCGGGTCCACCGATCCCGGCATCGGCGGCACCCCGGGGATCGGTTCCACTTTGCAGGGAGGAGCAAAGCCTTGCTGGGTAGGGCTCTTGTTGATGTCCGGAAAGCTCACCTGCTGCATGGCATCCAGGTGATAGAGGTAGCCCCAGAACTCCTGGAAGCCGTGCGCGGTTGGCAGTGCATCCGGGTGATCGCCCAGGTGATTCTTGCCGAACTCGCCAGTGTTGTAGCCCTGATCGTATAGGAACTTGGCAATCGCCGGTGTACCGGGCTGCAGGTAGGAAGGGCTGCCAGGCAGTTGCGGCGGGATCATGCCTGTGCGCAACGGGGTCATGCCAGTGAAGAAGGCGTTGCGGCCTGCCGTGCAACTTTGCTCGGCATAGTAGGTCATGAACTTGGCGCCTTCATTGGCAATCCGGTCAATGTTGGGTGTGGTGTCAAAACCCAGCCCGTTCTGATAAGCACCCACCTGCATCCAGCCGATGTCATCTCCCATGATGAACAGAATATTGGGTTTCTTATCGGCCGCCTGGGTAAGCGTTGGTAAAGACGCTCCCAGAATCATGCCACTGGTGGCCAACCCCACCAGCATCATCTGTTTAAGTCTCATAGCGTGTTCCTCTATCGATTGATATAGGCGTACAGCTACATCTGACTACCGCTGCACTTCACTCGAAATGCGAAAATTGGTAATGATGACCCTCCAGCCTTACGGTGCTGCGAACGTCAGTTCGTGGATGGTTGAGTCTAGACGACGTTAAGTCCGCGGAGATCAAAAGTACTTGTTTGGCACAGGCAAACTCGACGGTCTGAATCGCCCGGGTGTGGTACAGATAATCTTCATGGACCCCGCGTTTATAGCCGGTGTTTTTCCCCTACGTTGGGAGCGTCTGCAATTATTGACCCGGCACTGGCGATTGGCGCCTGGCTACTCCACAAGCGCAAGACGTAATCCTGCCGTGGTGGGCACGGTAGTCTATGAGGGAGTTGCGGTGCGGCGATCCGACTTGCCAGCGATACAGGCAACGCGGTGCGTCTGAATTACCGCCGCGACGCTTACTTGGGAAACAGCAGCGTATACGCCACCCGAAACCCCCAGCCCTCGGCGCCATTCTCCGGGCTGTCGACCCAATAGCGGGGACCAAATTGCAGGGTCATGGGTTGGTGGCCCACCTTGAACAACTGGGTCACAAAAAGGTTGATCGGCGCAGACCACTCCTTGGTCTGCCAGTCGTAGGTGGACTCGGTATTGATGCCGAAGGTGGTGTAGGTATGGGTGGTGTAGCTGAAGAAGGGTTGCAGGAAGGTCTGGTTGACCTTTTCCTTGTCATCGGGCGGGCTGTTTTCCAGCGACCAGATGTGATTGGCCAGAATGCCACGGGTCCAACCATCGTGTTGCTTGAGCAGGACCACCGTGGGGCCCAGCCCCCATTGTTCATTGCTGAGCAGTTTGTTGCTGCCGGTGGGCAGCAAAATGGCCGGCCCCACCCCCCATATCCAGCCGCTGGCGGTAGGCTGCTTGGGTGAAAAGAAGAAGCTCTGGGTGGTGTCACCCACACCCGACTTGTCGGCAATCCCGCCGGACACCAGGCCATGCTGGTCGATGATCGGCAGAATGGTGCGGGAAATCAGGTTCCATTCGTCGTTGATAGTGAAAGGCAGGACCGGCTGAATATTGGTGACAGTCTGAATACCGTTGTTGGTGGGGCCAAGATTTTGGTTCCAGTTGTATTGAATCGGCAGGCTGTACAGCGCAGCGACCGGGTTCAGGGACTGCTTGGCCAGTTCTGCCTGGCTATCGACGGCGAGGCCAATTTCGGGCCAGACCAGCGCCAGGGTAATTAAAGGAGCAAGTTGAAAGCCTTTGTTCATCGCCACCTCTTTTCTCGGATTTGAGAGTTTTGACTTTTGAGTCACAGTTGTAAGACGAAGTGCAACCTGGACAAAACCGTTGATTGTCATCAGCACGGTAAAGGCGATGGAAAGCTTGAAGTGATCCGAAAGCTTTTTCATACCAGGTTTCCTTTCTCAGTCGTTGATCGATGTTGTCAACCGCTCAGGTGTTGAGCGCACAGCAACGTTGACCCTTGGTGCATAACTACAGAGTAAATAGCCTTGGTACTGCGTACAGAATCACATCCCTCGATTGCATGACCGTGCACGGGTTTAAGGCCCACGAAGAAGTCTAGTGCGGTTTTGTTCTTTGCATGTGGCGAATGTGATGTATTGGGGGACTAATGCATTGAATGAGCTGAGCTACAAGCTTCATGAATGAGGCTCTCTGTGGATTGAACTTGCCGAGATAAAATCCCTGCTAAAGCCCGAACAGTTTTGTGGTGGAAGTGGATTGGCTGCTATTGGCTGTGAATTCAACCGGTCGCCAACGGCAGTTATTTGCCGATTTCTGCCTGTCAGGAAGGGCCACAAACGCCCCGAGCTGCGTGAAAACGTTTTTGAGCATATTTGGCTAGAGGGGCGGGCGAAACTTGGAGCGAACGCTAATCACAGGCCTCAGTTACAGCCTTCTCGGTGCGTTTGATTTCTTGCTTGATATCAGTGGTTATGCGCTGTTTTTTGAGTTGCTGTTCGAGAAAAACCTGATTCCCTTGGTTTTTCAATTCTGCATCGGTGGCAGCGTCTTTCGCCTCTAACTGGGCAGCGTGTGCGTCTATGACAGCTTCAACCTCAGCATCATTGTTTGCGG
>NZ_JBFUIH010000073.1:0-23677 GCF_056401975.1 Pseudomonas sp. P4_C8
GTTCTTTCCTGACCTGCTCGACCCAGCGGCGCAACGCAGTAGGGCCGATATCGAAGTTGGCGCAGACCTCAAGAATGGGCTGGTCTTCATCAAGCACCATGCTTGCAGCATTGAGCTTGAACTCGCTGGAATAGGACTTTCGCATCATCATGCACACCTTAGATTTGGGCGCCATCATAGCGCCCTATTGATGTGTCCAATTTCATTAGGCCAGATCAGGCTCACTCCTACAATGACCGTGTTGCATGTTTATAATCTTGCGCTTGCCAAACATCGAGACTGGTATGACCGCTATCCACATCAAGTTCCCTTCCCTGACCCTCAAGGCCGGCCCGCGTGCGTTCGCGCGCATCCGTAAAGATGGCTTGAGCGCCGCCGATGTCGGGACGCTGCCGGGTGCCGCCGGCGGGCCGAAGGCCCTGGGGATTCAAGGTCTGGACTTGGCGTTGTTTGGCGAATGGCTGCCGGCCGCACCGCGCGAGCGTTCACTGATTGGCGCCTCGGTCGGTTCCTGGCGCTTCGCCAGTGCCTGCCTGCCGGACGCCGCCGAAGGCATCCGGCGCCTCGGGCATTTGTACACGGAGCAGAATTTCGCCAAGGGCGTGACCATGGCGCAGATCAGCCAGAGCTCGCAGCGCATGCTCGATGAACTGCTGAACGGTCGCGATGCCTCGATCTTGAGCAACGTGCATTACCGACTGAACATCATGGTGGTCAAAAGCCACGGCCTGTTGGCGCACGACCATCGCGGCCGACTCGGGCTGGCGCTGGGATCCGTGATCGCCGACAACCTGCGCGGGCGCGCTCGGCTGTCGCGGCATTTCGAACGGCTGATCATCCACGACCCGCGCCTGGCGCCGCCGGTCAATGCGCTGAATGACTTCCCCTCGCGCTTCGTCGCGCTGAACGCCGGCAATCTGCGCCAGGCGCTGCTGGCTTCGGGCTCGATCCCGATGGTGATGGAAGGCGTGCGCGACTTGCCCGGTGCGGGCGCGGGAACGTTCCGCGATGGCGGTTTGCTCGACTATCACCTGGATCTGCCCTACAGCGGCGACGACATCGTGCTGTATCCGCATTTCACCGACCGGGTGATTCCCGGCTGGTTCGACAAGGCCCTGCCATGGCGCCGGGCCTGCCCCGCGCGCTTGCAGGATGTGCTGCTGCTGGCGCCGTCCAAGGAGTATCTGGCGCGCTTGCCCTACGGCAAGCTGCCGGACCGTAACGATTTCAAGCGCTTCATGGGGGACGCGCCGGCCCGGCAGAAATACTGGCGCGCCACGATGGATGAAAGCCGTCGCCTCGGTGACGAATTCCTCGAACTGGCCGCCAATGGTCGCCTCGGCGAGCGCTTGCTGACCCTTTAGTCAGTGTTTCGCCCGCAGCTCTGTTAAACTCGCCCCCTGCCCACATCGCCGCGGCGATCGCCACCTGACAGAGCTGAAATCACTGTGGAAATCTTCAAAGAGTTTACGTTCGAATCCGCCCACCGCCTGCCCCACGTACCGGAAGGCCACAAGTGCGGCCGCCTGCACGGGCACTCATTCAAAGTGGCAATCCACTTGAGCGGCGACCTAGATCCGCACACCGGCTGGATCCGTGACTTCTCGGAAATCAAGGCGATCTTCAAGCCGCTTTACGAGCGTCTGGACCACAACTACCTGAACGACATTCCCGGCCTGGAAAACCCGACCAGTGAAGTGCTGGCCAAATTCATCTGGAATGAACTGAAGCCCCTGCTGCCGGAACTCAGCGCGATCCGTATCCACGAGACGTGCACCAGCGGCTGCATCTATCACGGCGAGTAACCCGCCCTTGTAGGAGCTGCGGTGCGGCGATCCGACTTGCCAGCGAAGGCGGCGTGTCAGGTAACGATGATGTCGACTGACACACCGCTTTCGCTGGCAAGCCAGCTCCTACAATGAAGACTGCGTTTCGTCAGTGAATAATCAAGCCACCCTCAGCGGTGGCTTTTTTATGCCTATGCTTTTTGCCTCGCACCCCGCCAAGAGGACACGCAAATGGCTGACTGGCTGCTGGACCGCCAATACCGCTTCAACGGGCACCGGATTCACTACGCCGTGCACGGCGAAGGTCCGCCACTGGTGTTCGTGCATGGCACGCCCTTCTCTTCTTATGTGTGGCACCGCATCGCCCCGCACTTCATTGCCACGCACCGGGTGCATTACTTCGACCTGCTGGGCTATGGCCAATCGGAGAAAATCGACGGCGACGTTTCGCTGGGTGTGCAGAACGAGTTGCTGGCGCATTTGCTCGAACACTGGGCAATCGAGCGGCCAGACGTGGTGGCTCACGATTTCGGTGGCGCCACCGCCCTGCGTACTCACCTGTTGAACGGCAAGGATTACCGCAGCCTGACATTGATCGACCCGGTGGCGCTGACGCCTTGGGGTTCACCGTTCGTGCAGCATGTGCGCCAGCATGAAGCCGCGTTCAGTGGCGTGCCGGATTACATCCAGCGAGCCATCGTGCCGGCCTACATTCGCGGGGCGATCAAACGCGACATCCCCGATGAAGAACTCGCACCGTACGTGCAGCCGTGGCTGGGGGAGCCGGGGCAAGCGGCGTTCTACCGGCAGATTGCGCAGATGGACGAGCGCTATACCCGCGAGGCTGAAGGTTTGTACCCGAGCATTCGGTGCCCGGTACAGATTCTGTGGGGCGAGGACGATCAGTGGATCCCCATCGAACGCGGACGGGCGTTGCACCAGATGATTGCCGGCTCGCAATTTCACCCGGTCCCCAATGCCGGGCATCTGGTTCAGGAAGATGCACCGGAAGCGATTGTTGCCGCGTTGCTGAAATTCTTGCCGCTACAACACACTCACTGACGCAACAACTGTGGCGAGGAGGCTTCCTCCCCACCACAGGTCAGGCATCACCGCGGATCCGCGTTAACCCTGCGGATCAAAATTATCCAGCATCCGGTTCACCGCCAACTCACCCAACATGACGGACTGTTGAATGCCCAGCACGGTGTGGCGCTGCGGGCCGCTCAGTTGTCCTGCGAAATCGCTCAACATGACACTCGCTGACGCCAACGACTCACAGGCACTGGCCAGCAAGGTTTCGTTATCAGTCTCGGGGCCGACGAAGTAGATGGTGCTGGGTTTACGCGGCGTGTCTTTGGGAATGACCGGTTTGAGGTAGTAATCGAGGGCACGGTCGGCGGCGTTGTTGAGTTTTTTGGAGTCGGCGGTTTCGTAGGGGGAAACGTCGTCGGTTTCTGGTGGGTTGGGTGTGATTTTGAACATGGTGAAACTCCTTGATGATTGGAGCCTTCACCCATCGCTGCTAAACGAAGAGGGGTGGCGGCTGTACGCGGGTTAGCAGACCAGGGCATCAAGGAACCCGGCGCACCGAAGTGCCCCACGCATAGCCGCCATAACGCAGACCAATAGACGAAACTGTCGATTGATCAGAGGCGATACTGATGCACCTTGATGTCTCCGAGCTGCTAAACCCGATCGCTGATTGGTCAGCGACCCGGAAACAATAGAGCCCGCCCCATAGGCGCACAAGCCGGCGGATTCTGGCGCAGTCGTAGGCAACGGCGCAAGGATGTGTAGCCTGAGTGAGTGTCTGGAGATGTCGTTTAAACATCTCCGTTTAACTACTTGTTCAACTACTGGGGACGAAAATCGGGCCGATAAATAAATGCATCCCGTCTTCGCCCTGTCAAATAGACAGGTTGACTTTATTTTTATCCGCCCTTCTACCCCTTAAAAATAAAGTTGTCGAAATAGATAACATCCGATAACAAGCAAAGAATCTCTATTCGCACTATCCCCTCGCCTTTAAATATAAGTTGGTACGATTGTAGAGGCTCTGAACTCAAAAGATCCACTTCACCCAATTTTGACTCCAATCCGTAAAAAGCCACTCTTGTGGGTTTATTTACATCGGTATACCAAAAACTAACTTCAGAACATGGTAGCTTCAGGCTGAGTTTAAGAACATTGTTTTCACCATCAATAACTAGAGTTTGTTTTTCTACTTTTCCCGGATGTGGACGAAAAATAGGACCAATTAAAATTCGTCCAGAGCCTGAATTAGTGATTGCCATACTGCCAATATCACGCGAGCCGCCAGGATTAAGAGTCAACGACGGTTGAGTATCAAAATTCTCCTGAGTAATGACTGGCCTAATCGTCAGGGTTCGCGCTTCGGAGATCAAACCAGTGCCATAAAGTGCCTTGGCGGTAAAGCTGTGAAAGCCGTCGCTTAAACCCGGTAAAGGAGAACGCCATATACCGTTATCGAGATTAACGTCGACGGGCAGTCCTATAGCCGTACCTCCATCGCGGATCTGGATGCTCTGACCTTTGCTCGCTGTACCTTCTAAAGTCACGTACCTGTCTGCGGAGGTATGACCGTGGATAATTTCAATGCCTTTAGAATCGGTCGCCAAGGTGATCGCAGGTTTTACATCGGCTACAGCCTTGATTGTGTAGACCTGCACCGGAAACCTGACCATCGTCGCGGCGTCAGCCTTCTTCTCGAAGTTCACGCCAAAGGTAAGGGCCAACGTCGAATCGTCCTTGAGTGTTCGCAGCCACGCAATGGCCGCTGCCGTGACCAGCCCCGAAGTGGAGGAATGCGCCGCTCCCGCCCATACCACCAACTCCGTCGCAAGGCCCGCTTTGTCGAAGCCGTCATAACGCAACCAGACACCGTGCCCCGACACCTGCAGCAACCACGCAGCCACCCTCAATTGAGCCGAGTCCTGCATCTGCGCCACGTCCAGCACGCCGTCCCCCGTTGCGCCGTCAATCGTCGGCTTGCTCAACCGCGGGTCATCATTCGCAATCCGGTTCACGGTCAACACCAGTGGCGCCGATTCGGCAACTGGCTGCTCGCCCTTAATCAACTTCCAGGCCAGCTGCGGCACCTTGCCGTGCCACAGCCCGAGGAAAGTGGGATCGAGGGTGAACAGGGCAAATTTCTGGTCCAGCGGTAGATCGACAAACGCGGGCGACTCCGGCAATGGATTCAGCAGAAACAGTCGGGCTTTGTCACCGGGCACGGCCGCCGCATGGTCGACGCGCACGCTCACGCCTTGGGGGTAGTTCAGTGGGTCGAAGGGGTTGGGGGTGGATGGCAAGGTAGGTGGACTCAATTCAATCGTACTTTCACCTACCACCCGCGCCGTGGCCACTTTGGAAGTGCCGGCCGGCGTGCCATTTTTGAGCAACTGATACGTCACGGTCACCACACTGCCGGCAATGACCTTGTCGTTGGCCACTTGCAACACACAAGGTTTCTTTTGCCCGAACTCATCGGTTTCGACATCGCCGGATACTGTCACCACCACATCTGGCTGGCCGACGACTTTTGCGGTGTAGGTCGCACTGATGGAGTTGCCTGTTTCGAAGCGTGGGTCGTTGGTCAATACGATCAGCAGTAGCGGGTTAGTGCCCAGTTTTTCCAGGTCGATGATGCCTGGATCGTCGGTCGGATCGTTCTGGATTTCCCGCAGGATTGGCGCGGGCAAGCGCGCGCCGGCCAGGTCCTCGTCCACGGTTTGCGACGCTGACCAAATGGCATCAAGGTCGGGGGGGTTGCCGCAATAGTCGGTGACCGAGTAGGAAAAGCTCAAGGTGTGATAAACATTTATGGCGCTTTCCAGAAACTCGCGGATGACGACAAAACACACTTGGGTCGGCGTGATCGAGCCCGGATCCGGCGGTACCGCCCCTTCCTGGGCAGTCACATCGCGGAACACCTCCACCCCGTTACACTTCAGTCGAATACGGTCGTTGGCACGGCAGTACGGGTAGTTCACACAGATCGAGGCCGAAACAAAGTCCGGGCCGACCCCATTCCTGATCTCATCAGGCAGCAATAACTTCAGTTCGGAGTGGCCATCAATATCAGGATAGGCATCTTTAAAACCGGGGCGGATTTTGTTGTACAGCAACCTCAGCGGCGGCTCAGAAGTCTCTTTGTTCCCACTGTTGCGCTCGACGGTGCAGGTGAGTGTGTTGATGAGATCGGCGAGCAATTTACCGTGCGGAATAAATAGCGTAACTGCATCATCGTGGGATTTGGTCTGCACACTGTAGATGCCCAATTCACTGTTGCAATTGAGCCAGACGGTTTCATTCGGCTCCTGATTCAAGTACGGGCCAAATATAACTGTCGCGCCGTTTTCTGCCTGGTCATGAATACGCAAGGACACGCCGTAATCCGCGAATTCAGTCAGGCGTTTTGCTTCGGGGAGTATTGGCGGAAACAGTGCCAGTACGGTGCAATCAGACGAAGTGGTAACGGGTGGCGGGCTGGATTCGATAGTCATGACGATGCTCCTGCATCAGACGTGGCTGGCCGGGTTGTCGGCGCAACGGTCGGAGCCATCACACATCGATTGGCAGTGGGCTGGCTACTGTCAGATCTGACAGTAGCGACGGATGGTGAAGATTTACCGGGGGTTTATTTGGATGCGCCGGATGAAATCCTGATCAGCGGCAAGCTGAAAGTGGTAGCGGATGAGATTGAGCGGGAGTGTTGCTTCAGGTGCACCGCTTTCGGGCCACATTCCCGGCCAAACTCTGGCGTTCGGCTATAAATAACTACACTCCCACCCTTGGCACGACCACTGCAACCCTCACCGCGTCCCCCAATTTCGCAAGGAACGCCACATGACGCAGAACGATCCGGGCAACGACTACCCCCTCAGCGAAGTCCCGATGCATGCCCGCAAAGGGCTCGCCTCCACGGCGATGGTGCTGCTGGGTTTCACCTTCTTCACCGCCACCATGTTTGCCGGTGGCAAGCTCGGTGTGGCGTTCGGTTTCGCCGAGATGATGGCGGTGATCATCGTCGGCAATCTGTTACTGGGCATTTATGCTGCCGCGCTGGGCTTTATTGCGTTCAAGAGCGGACTCAACTCGGTGCTGATGGGCCGTTTCTGCTTCGGTGAAGTGGGCAGCAAGCTGAGTGACCTGATCCTCGGTTTTACCCAAATCGGCTGGTACGCCTGGGGCACGGCCACTGCCGCCGTGGTGTTGGGCAAATATTTCGAATTGAGCGAGGGCACGGTCCTCGGGCTAATGGTGCTGTTCGGGATGATATTTTGCGCGACCGCCTATGTCGGTTATCGCGGGCTGGAAATTCTCTCTTACATCGCTGTTCCGGCAATGATGGTGCTGCTGACGCTATCGATGTGGGTGGCGACGGTAAAGGTCGGCGGGCTCGATGGTTTGCTCGCCGTAGTGCCGACGGGATCTCTGGACTGGTCGACCGCCGTGACCCTGGTGTTCGGCACGTTTGTCAGCGGTGCGACCCAGGCCACCAACTGGACGCGCTTCTCGCGCTCGGCACGGGTCGCGGTGCTGGCGAGCCTGATCGGGTTCTTCTTCGGTAACGGATTGATGGTGGTGATCGGCGCCTACGGGGCCATCGTCTACCAACAACCGGACGTGGTCGAGGTGCTGCTATTGCAAGGTTTTGCGATGGCCGCGATGGCGATGTTGCTGATCAACATCTGGAGCACCCAGGACAACACCATCTACAACTTCGCCGTCGCAGGATGCAACCTGCTGCGCACCGGCCGGCGCAAAACCGTGACCTTGGGCGGCGCGGTTATCGGCACGCTGCTGGCACTACTGGGCATGTACGACATGCTGGTGCCGTACCTGATTCTGCTGGGAACGGTGATTCCGCCAATAGGTGGCGTGATCATGGCGGACTTTTTCTTTCGCTATCGAGGTCATTATCCCAAGTTGGCCAACGCACGGTTGCCCGCATTCAACTGGTCGGGTTTGACGGCCTATGCCGTCGGCACCGTGGCCGCTTTCAGTTCGCCATGGGTCGCGCCGCTGGTAGGGATTGCCGCTGCCGCGCTAACGTATATGTTATTGACCGCCGTGCTCGGTGTTCGAACCGTCCATGCCCCCCAGCAAGAATTATAAAAGGACTCGCCTGATGCACATCATCAACGCCCGCCTGCGCAACCAAGAAGGCCTGCATGAGTTGCACCTGGAAAACGGCCTGATCCGCACCATCGCCCGGCAGACCGAAGCCCCGACCCTGGGTCCCGACGACCTGGACGCCGGCGGCAACCTGGTGGTGCCTCCCTTCGTCGAGCCACACATTCACCTCGACGCTACGCTGACCGCCGGCCAGCCGCGCTGGAACATGAGCGGCACGCTGTTCGAAGGCATCGAGTGCTGGGGCGAGCGCAAGGTGACGATCACCGAGGAAGACACCAAAACCCGCGCCAAGAAGACCATCCAGACCCTCGCCGCCCACGGCATCCAGCATGTGCGCACCCATGTCGACGTCACCGACCCGCAGCTCACCGCGCTCAAGGCGATGCTGGAGGTGCGCGAGGAAAGCCGTCACCTGATCGACCTGCAAATCGTCGCGTTCCCGCAGGAAGGCATCGAGTCGTACCGCAATGGCCGGGAGCTGATGGAGGAAGCGATCCGCATGGGCGCCGATGTGGTCGGCGGCATTCCGCACTTCGAGTACACCCGCGATCAGGGTGTCAGTTCGGTGAAGTTCCTGATGGACCTGGCCGAGCGCACCGGTTGTCTGGTAGACGTGCACTGCGACGAAACCGACGACCCGCATTCGCGCTTCCTCGAAGTGCTTGCCGAAGAGGCCCGCAGTCGCGACATGGGTTCGCGGGTCACCGCCAGTCACACCACGGCGATGGGCTCTTACGACAACGCTTACTGCGCCAAACTCTTCCGCCTGCTCGGGCATTCGGGGATCAGTTTTGTCTCCTGCCCCACTGAAAGCATTCACCTGCAAGGACGCTTCGACAATTTCCCGAAACGCCGTGGCGTGACCCGCGTCAACGAGTTGCTCGAAGCGGGGATGAACGTGTGTTTCGGCCAGGACTCGATCGTTGACCCATGGTATCCGCTGGGCAATGGCAACATCCTGCGGGTGCTCGAAGCCGGGTTGCACATCTGCCACATGCTTGGGTATCGGAACCTGCAAAGCGCGCTGGACCTGGTGACGGACAACAGCGCCAAGGCGATGAACCTCGGCGAGCGATATGGCCTGGAAGCGGGACGGCCGGCGAATTTGCTGGTGCTGTCGGCGGACAGTGACTATGAGGTAATTCGCAGCCAGGGCTTGCCGCTGTATTCAGTTCGCGGGGGCAAGTTGCTGATGAAGCGGACGATGCCGGTGGTGGAATGGCCAAATCAGTTTTGAATTTTCGCTGAATGCCAGGGCCCCATCGCCAGCAGGCTGGCTCCCACAGGGATGTGTGAACGACACAGAACCAATGTGGGAGCCAGCCTGCTGGCGATTGCTTTCTTGACTTCACCCCATCAACCGAGCCGTGCCAAACAGCCTGACCCGATTCAATTCCCCTTCCACTTCTTCCAGCAAAATCGGCGCCGTGCCGCCCGGCATCACCACTTTCACTTCACCTGCCGCCACCCAACCCACCCGCCACGCCGCGCAAGCCACGGCACTGGCGCTGGTGCCCGACGACGCCGTCGGCCCTTCCCCGCGCTCAAACACCCGCGCTACGACCTGGCCTTCAGATTCAAGCATCGCCCACTGCACATTCACCCCTGCCGGACACGGTTCACCGGCTCCGGTCGGCATGGCATAAGCAATCCGCATCAATCCTTCTGCCAACGGTGATTCACGCATTTGCTCATTGCTCGGCAACGCAGCAGCATCCGCCACCAGCGTCACGCAATGCGGATTGCCGATGCGCACAAACTGGCTGCGATTCCAGGCTGGTTCAAGCGCGGACAATGGCCGCACATGGCTGACTTCTCGCTCATTCAACAGCACGCTTTCAACCCCTTGCGCGCCCACCGCTTGTGGCCCTAACGAAGGTTTCCCCAAATCCAGCCAGAATCCTTGCACACCATCGACCTCGGCCGGTTTGACTGACGTCTCCCCCGGCGAAACCGCGTCCGTCTTGTCGTGATGAACCCGCAACAGGCACCCATCCTCCATCGGCATCAATCCGTGCTCACTAAGCGCCTGAGAAAAAATCGTCAGCCCATTGCCACTGCGTTCGGCTAACGTGCCGTCGGTGTTGACGATCAGCAAGTCATAAGGCGGCACCGATTGAAACGGCCCGACCAGCAAGCCGTCACTGCGATGGTCTTTGCTGCCGGGCGGCTGAGTGCCGGAGGCCCAACCACAAAACGCCTCGATGGCCGCCAACGCCCAGTTCTCTCGGGTTTGCGCGGCAAAGTCGGCCTGTTCGGGCAGATCGATTCCGCTATCACGCACGGCATCAGGTGCCACGACGATATAAATATTGCCCCGTGCATCGTACATCTGCGTCATGTCGCCTCCTGTCTGAACACTCAATTTATCGACGATATCGCGAAACAGCGACAGCCTGTGCAAGGATGTGGACCTGTCGGGCCGCGAACTGCTGCGGACACTGATCGAACCCGCGGGATCAGTCAGTGTCCCTTGGGGATGCGACGTTTTTTGCCAAGGATTGATATGACCCATTTCCACACCCAAACCCCACTGGTTCCCGGCCGACTGGAGCAGATGTCCACCCGCGTGGCGTTCTTCATTGCCGGTCTCGGCATCGCCGCCTGGGCGCCGCTGGTGCCTTATGCCAAGGCGCGGGCCGGGCTGGATGAAGGGACGCTCGGTGTGTTGCTGTTGTGCCTCGGGGTGGGGTCGATTCTGGCGATGCCGTTAGCCGGGATGTTGGCCGCGCGGTTCGGTTGCCGGCGCGTGACGGCGGGCGGAACGTTGCTGATTTGCGCGGCCTTGCCGTTGCTGGCGACGGTGTCGACCGTGCCGGCGTTGATCGCCACGCTGTTCATGTTCGGCGCCGGGCTGGGCACGGTGGATTCGACGGTCAACCTGCAAGCGGTGATCGTCGAACGGGCCAGTGGCAAGAACATGATGTCCGGCTTTCACGGGATGTTCAGCCTGGGCGGGATCGTCGGTGCGGCGGGCGTCAGCGGCCTGCTCGGCTTTGGAATGTCACCGCTGGGCGCGATGTTGGTAGTGATTACGGTGCTGGTGCTGGCCTTGCTGAAAGCTGCGCCGCACCTGTTGCCTTACGCCAGCGAAAGCACTGGGCCGGTGTTTGCCGTGCCCCATGGCATCGTGCTGTTTATTGGCGGGATGTGCTTCATCGTGTTCCTGGCCGAAGGCGCAGCGCTCGACTGGAGCGCGGTGTTCCTGGCACAAGAGCGCGGGATCGACACGGCGTATGCGGGCCTGGGGTATGCGGCCTTTGCGTTGACCATGACAGCCGGGCGCTTGACCGGTGACCGGATTGTCCGGCGTCTGGGTGCTACGCGGGTAATTGTGTTCGGTGGGCTGACGGCCGCAGCGGGCCTGGCGCTGGCCACGTTCGCACCGGCCTGGGAGGCGGCGCTGGCGGGTTATGCACTACTGGGCGCGGGGTGTTCGAACATTGTGCCGGTGCTGTACACCGCCGTCGGCAAACAGACTGTCATGCCCGAGCACATCGCCGTGCCGGCCATCACCACGCTGGGCTACGCCGGCATCCTCGCCGGCCCGGCGGTGATCGGGTTTGTCGCCCATGGCAGCAGTTTGAGTTTTGCTTTTGGGTTGATGGCGTTGCTGCTGGTGGCGGTGGCCATTGGCGGCAAGGTGTTGAAAGCCTGATAAAGCAATCGCCAGCAGGCTGGCTCCCACAGGGGATCTTCAGCAAACACAATATCTGTGTATGAAGGAGATCAATGTGGGAGCCAGCCTGCTGGCGATGGGGTCACCTCGGTCTTTTAGAACCCCACACTGGCCTGCACAAAGAACGTACGCGGTGCACCCACATACATCCCCGAGTTGTTGTCGCTGGACCGGGTGAAGTATTGCTTGTCGAAGATGTTTTTCACCCCGGCGCCGAGCTTCAGGTTTGACAGCTGCGAACCGAAGTCATACCCACCGCGCACGTTCCAGGTCATGTAACCCGGAATGTCGCCAAACTGGCCGTCCGCTGATCCTTCGGTAATGTAATTGCCGTTGAAGCTGCCATCTGCGTTCACGCCTGTGCCCGGCGAACGCTGCTTGGACTGGGCATACGCATCGAGGTTGTAGGTCCAGCGATTGATATCGTAACGCAGCCCGGCGGTGGCCACCTGACGCGAATAGAACGGCAAATCCCGGCCCTTGAAGCCTGGAATATCGCCTTCATAAGTCGCACGGGTGTAGGTGAAACCGCTGTAGGCAGTCAGGCCGTCGAGCATCGGGTTGAGCGCGGACAGGTCGTAATGCACCGACGCTTCCAGGCCCTGGTGCTTGGTCGCGCCGAGGTTGGTCCAGCCCACGTCGTTGCTGATGTATTGCAGCTCGTCATCGAAGTCGATGTAGAACAGCGTCACTTCCCCGCCCCATACTTCATCGTTGTAGCGCGTGCCGACCTCGTAAGTCTTGGCTTTTTCCGGCTCCAGGCCATTGGCGGTGCTGTCACCTATACCGCCCTGGCCGAGCTGGAAATATTGCAGGCTGCCGAACGAGGTTTCGTAGTTGGCGAACAGCTTCCACTCTTCGGACAGGTGATACATCACGCTCAGGGCCGGCAGCGGTTCGTTGCTTTCGATGCTGCGGTTCTTCTCCGGCACGCGCTTGCCGGCAGTGTCGAGCACCGGGCGGTCATGCCAGTCCGTGCTGATGTGTTCGAAGCGAATGCCCGGGGTCACGGTCCAGTTGCCGACGTCGATTTTATTGTCGAGGTACACCGAGTTGGCTTCGGTGCCGCCGGTACGGTCCTGGAACACGTGGCCGTCAGAGGTCGGGGTCAGCACCGGCTGATTGTTCACCAGGGCGACACGGCTCGTCTCTTCGTGCATGGCTTCTTTGAGGTAGCGATAGCCGACGCTGACTTCCTGAGTGGTCGGGCCCGCCTCAAACACATGGGACACCCGTGGTTCGATGCCAAAGGTGTAGTAAGTGCGCGGGTAAGAACTCAGGGTTTTCTGGTCGCGGGCAGCGATGTTGCTGCCACGAAAACTGTCGGTGTAGTACGTCAGTACTTCGGCTTGGGTACGGTCGTCGATCTGCCGTGCCCACCGGAACGACACGTCCTTGCGGCGGCCGCTGAAGTTGTCGTTGTCGCGCACGGACTGGAACGGGTCAGCGTCGTACTGCTGTTGCGTCAGGCCGCCGGGCATGTCGGCGTTGGCGTCGTAGTAGTGAAAGTTGAGGCTGAAATAGTCGACATCGGTCGGTGCCCACTGGGTCTTGAGGAGCACATCGGAGATGTCGTTGCCGTTGTTGCTTTCGCGGTAACCGTTGCCGTTCACCCCGGAATACAACAACGCCATGCCGATGCCGTTATCCGCAGTGCCGCCGAGGAACGCGGTGTCGAGGTGTTTCCAGCCACCGTACTGCGAAGTTTCCAGGGTGGTGCCAATTTCACCGGTGGCTTCTTGCGGGATCGCGCGCGTCACGAAGTTGATCACGCCACCGACGTTTTGTGGCCCGTAACGCACAGATCCGGCGCCACGCACCACGTCGATGCTGTCAAGGTTGCCCGAGGAAATCGGTGCCATCGACAGCTGCGGTTGACCATACGGCGCAAACGCGGCCGGCACGCCGTCGATCAATACGGTGGAGCGTGGCGACAGGCGCGAGGTCAGGCCGCGCACCCCGACGTTCAGGGAAATATCGCTGCCACCGGTGCCGTTGGCGTCCTGCACTTGCACGCCGGGGACGCGCTTGAGCACCTCGCCAACGTTCATCGCGCCTTGCTCGACCATCGCTTCGCGGCGAACCACCGTACGCGCGCCGGGATGGTTCTGCACCAAGGCCACGTCGGCATCGCCGAGCCAGTCGCCGACCACTTTGATATCGGTCACGTCCAACTCCAGCGGCCCGTTCGAAGCGGACGTCGGCGCGGGCGTCAACGTGACCGAGCCTTGATCGATCTGGTATTGCAGACCGCTACCTTGCAGCAATTGGCGCAAGGCCTGTTCCGGCGAGATGTCGCCGTCGACAGCTGGGGCTTGTTTGCCGGCGACCAGTTCAGGATTGAAAAAAACCTGCAACGACGTTTGCTGGCCCAACTGGCTCAGGGCCTGGCCCAACGGCTGTGCCTGAATATGGATACCACCGGCGGCGAACGCCTGGGGCAGCGCGGCGCTGACCGTCAAGGCGAGCGCCAGCGGCAACCAATGGGATTGTTTGGGGTTGGCAGAGGTGTTTTTCACGTCGAACAGTGTCCTGTGGATCGCAAGCGCATGCGTTTGTTAATGCAAACCAGTTGCAGTTGGACAAGAAGACGATGAACTCGAAAAAAACCTGAATTTATTTTGAAATTATTTCCTGACTGCCGTCATCGAGGGTGCGTACGGCCACCGGCAGGATGCTCGGCAAGGCCTTGATGAGTGCGTCGGTGTTGTCGGAATTGGATACGCTGGTCATGCGCAGATTGCCGACTTTGTCGTTGCCGACGGTGAGCGGTTTCTCGCGGTAACGCGACACTTCGGCAGCCACCTCGCTGAGGCTGGCGTTGTTGAACACCAGTTTGCCGCTACGCCACGCGGCCAGCTCGGCCGGGTTGACCGCATAAGCCGCCGCGACAACCCCTTGGGCATCGATGCGAGTGCCGAGGCCGGCAGTGAGACTAATGACATCGGCGCCCTGCCCCCGAACCTTGACCGTACCCTGCTCCACTGCCACCCGGGTTTGCGACGGATCGCGGCGCACATCGAAGCGCGTGCCGGTGACCGTCACCTGGCCGTTGCCCGCTTCGACCACAAACGGTCGGCTGGTGTCGTGCTCGACGCTGAACATCGCTTCGCCCTCAGTCAGCTCGATGCCACGCCGGTCTTTTTCAAAGCGCACCTGAATACGGCTACGGCTGTTCATGTCTACCAACGAACCGTCCGGCAATACCACATGGCGACGTTCACCCAGCTCCGTGGAATATTCGGCGGTAAAAGGCGCCGGTCGATGCAATCCGCTGAACCATCCCACGCCCAGCGCCACGGCCACCACACTGGCCGCCACCGCATACCGCGCCCACGGCTGACGTGCGCGGTGAGTCGGCGCGGTTTCACACAAGGCTTGCAGGCGCGCGGCCGGCACCAGGTCAGCCGCCATCCACAAGCCCTGAAGCATTTCGTATTCGTCTTGATGTTGAGGATGTTCGTTCAGCCAGGCCTCGAAGCGCCGATACTCCCCAACGTCCACGGACGGTTCCTGCAAACGCACAAACCACCGCGCAGCATCGTCGCGAACCGTTGTTTGCCCGCACGCACAATCACGAGTATCCATCATGGAAGTTCCTGCTTGGCTGGGGGTGAGAAGGCGCGGCCGCTCATGGTTGCGATCCGTCGAGGCGGTCACGCAGATGCCGCAGGGTGCGGATCATATACTTTTCCACCATGTTCTTGGACAGACCCAGGTGTTCGGCGATTTCAGCCTGGGTCAGGCCTTCGATCTTTTGCCATACAAACACCTTGCGGCAATTGACCGGCAACTCGGTGAGCGCCCGTTCGATGGAATCAGCCAACTGGATCGCCTGCATGTAGTGCTCCGGGTCGCCGGACGACGACACACTGAGATCAATCGCCTCCGACTCCATGGCGCCCCGCCGATCCTCACGCCGATAACCGTCCACCGCGATGTTGCGCGCGGTCTGGTGCAGATACGCCCGAGGTTGTTCCACCCCCGCCGAATTCGACTCAAGCACCCGCACGAAGGTGTCGTGGGCCAGGTCCTCGGCCTGCTGACGATTTCTCAGGCGACGGGTCCAGGTGCCAACCAACTCTTCGTAATACTCGAAAAAGCCATGTCTGCGGGGCAGCTTGGGGGTCATTGCGGTGTGCTGTGGAGACGGGGTGCGAATAGTAATGCTTCCTATTAACTGGAAGCAATGGATTCCACGTCGCCCGTGTCTCCATTTGTCAGTCAAGCCAACGGCCCCCGTTGCAGGGGCCGTTGCAAATCACTCAATCAATGCGCGATGCACACCGATTTCAGCTCGGTATACGCCTCGATCACCGCGCGACCAAACTCACGGCCCATGCCCGATTGCTTAACGCCACCAAACGGCATCGCCGGGTCCAGCAACACGTGGGCGTTGACCCACACCGTGCCGGCCTCGATACGCGGCACCAGGTTCATGGCTTTGCCAAGGTCGTTGGTCCACAGGCTGGCGGCCAGGCCGTAGCGGTTGTCGTTGGCCAGCGCGATCACGGCGTCTTCGTCGTCGAACGGCATCACGCCCAGCACCGGGCCGAACACTTCTTCACGGGCCACGGCCATGCTGTGGTCGATGTCGGCCAGAATGGTCGGCTGCACGTAGAAGCCCTCGCCTTCCACCAACTCACCGCCCGACACCACTCGCGCGCCTTCGCTGCGAGCCAGTTCGATGTGTTTGAGCACGCTTTGTTGTTGCTTGCGCGACACCAGCGGATTGATCGCGGCATTGCAGTTCATGCCGGCACCGATAGGCATGGCGGATACCGCCGCCGCTAGCGCTTCGACGAATTGGTCGTGGATCGAACGGTGCACATAGAAGCGCGAAGCTGCCGCGCAGACCTGGCCGTTGTTCAGCAGGCCGCCGAGGATCGCGCCTTGAACGGCTTTTTCGATGTCGGCATCGGCCAACACGATCATCGGGTTTTTGCCGCCCAGTTCCAGCGAGAAGCGCGTCATGTTTTCCATGCACGCCACGCCGACACTTTTGCCCACGGCGGTGGAGCCGGTGAACGACACTTTGCTCACCAACGGATGCGCCGTCAGCACGCCACCGACCGAGGCGCCGCCACCAGTGACGACGTTGAACACGCCGGCCGGAATACCCGCTTCCAACGCCAGTTCAGCGAGGCGCATGGCGGTCAACGGGGTTTCCATCGCCGGTTTGATGATCACGGTGCAACCGGTGGCCAGCGCCGGCATCAGCTTCCAGGCGGCGATCAATAGCGGGAAGTTCCACGGCACAATCCCGACCACCACGCCCACCGGCTCACGCTTGGTGAACGCAGTGAATTTGGCGCCCGGTGGCAGCGGGATCGACACGTCGAAGGTCTGGCCTTCGATCTTGGTCGCCCAGCCGGACATGTAGCGCATGAACTCCACGGTGGCGTTCAAGTCGAGGGCGCGGGCCATGTTGATCGACTTGCCCTGACTCAAGGTTTCCAGTTGCGCCAGCTCTTCGGCGTGCGCCTCCACCAGTGCGGTGAAGTTCAGCAGAATGCGTTCGCGGTCGGCCGGACGCAAACCGGACCACACGCCGGATTTGAACGCGGCGTGGGACGACTGCACAGCGCGCTCGACCACGTCCAGCGGCGCGTCCAGGGTTTCGCAAAGGGTTTGCCCGGTGGCCGGGTTGACCACGGAGATAGTCGGGCCATCCGCCAACACCCATTGCCCGTCAATGAAGCAGCCATGGCGGCGCTCAAGGAAGGCAGCAACCTGCGGCAGAATTTCAACGTTGCTCATAATTCACCTGTCGTTCGAACGTGGGGTTCAGCCTGGAAGTCCGGCTGATTAGCGTTGTTCTTTGAGATAGCAAACGACCGCCTGACGGTCGTCGGCGGAGGCCAGCCCCATGTAGGGCATGTAGGTCCCGGGCACATAGGCCTGGGGTTGGGTGATCAATTGGCTGATGGTTTCGGCTTGCCAGGTCACGTCTTTGCTGCGCATCGCCTGGGAGTAGCTGAAGCCTTCGAGCGAGCCGGACTTGCGCCCGACCACGCCCGACAGGTTCGGCCCCATCATCCCGGCCATGCCTTTGCTCACGGAGTGGCAGACCCCGCACTCATTGGCGAACACCTGGGCGCCGTGGCCCTGGTCGGGCGCGCAGTCGGCGGCAACCACGGTTTGTGCCAACACCAGTGACAGCAAACCCATGAGGGAGAATTTCTGTGAAGTGAACATAAGAATGCGACCTTGAGAATCCGTGAGGGGAAGCAACAGCAGGGTTGATACGGATTGTCAGCGGTCAGTGACGCGCAGGTTTTGCCCTGCGTGCCAGTCGTGTTGGCGGGGCTGCCAAACCGGGCATTTTGGCAAGCACAGGCAACTCTTTGGCAACCACACAAAAGGGCGAAAAAGTTCCGGGCCTTAGTATCGAAAAAGACCTCAACCCTGTGGTCATGAACAAGAATGGATGCCACACCATGCTCAAGTCCCCCTTGCTTCGTCTCTCGACGCTCGCGCTGATGATCAGTGCCGCCCAGGCCAACGCCTACGAACTTTATGCCAATGACGACACTCACCTGAACGCCACGCTGGAAGCGGTATTCGGCATGTTCCACAGCCAGGAAAACTACGCGTTGTCCGGCCGTCTCGACGAAGGTTCCTCGTCGTGGCGCGAGGGCTACATCAAATACGGCCTGAGCTTCGACAAAGGCCTGGCCGACTTCGGCACCGCTTACGGCGCTGGCAATATGCTCAGTTCCGGCACCTGGGGTGACGGCGATGCCGCCGGTTTCACCGACGGTACGGAACGCACCACCAAGTACGAAGACGCTTACCTCGGCTGGCGCTCGGGCAAGCTGTTTGAAGCGCTGGGGGATGACGGTGTCGACCTGTCTTTCGGTCGCCAGAACATCGTGGTCGGCGACGGTTTCCTGATCGATGGCGACGCGCTGAACCTGGGCAAAGGCCTGGCCGACGGCGAGTTCAATCGCGGCGGCGCCTACTACCTCGCCGCCCGTAAAGCCTTCGACGAAACCGCCGTTTTGCGCCTCGGTGGCAAGCAAGGCTGGCGCAGCGACTTGATGTGGCTGAAGTCGGATAACCGAGGCCAGGCCAAAACCGAAATGTACGTCGGCACCCTCGAACACGTCGCCGACGCAGGCACGGTCGGTCTGACCTACATCGACACCAACGATGTCGACAAGCAGTTTGCCTCGCCGTTGCAGCTTGAGCGCGATGGCATGAAGACCTACGCCTTGCGTGCGACGGGCAACGCCGGGGTGAAAGACCTGTTCCTGTCCGGTGAATACGCCAAAGAGGATAAACCGCACACCAGCAGCGAAGACGCCTGGTACCTGGAAGCTGGCTGGACCTTTTCCGACGCGATCTGGACACCGTATGTCGGCTACCGCTACAGCCGTTTCTCGGAAAATTACGACACGTTGTTCTACGGCTTCAGTCGCGGTTACGGCACCTGGTTCCAGGGTGAAGTGGCCGGTAACTATGCCGGTCCGTTCAACACCAACTCCCGTATCCAGAACGTCTCGCTGAAAGTCTCGCCACTGCAAAACCTCAACGTCGGCGTGTTGTTATTCAACTTCGACACCATCGACCGCAACCTGGGCAACACCGATGGCCAAGAGGTTGATTTGTACGCCGAATGGCACGTCAACGATCACCTGACCGTCATGCCGCTGCTCGGTCTTTACCAGCCGGACAAGAGCGCCGCCCAGGGTGGCACCCAGTTGGGCAACACCGACAACAACCTCTACAGCCAAGTGGTGTTTGCCACCACGTTCTAAGTTTTGTCCGACGCAAATCTTGTAGCAACGGCGATCCCCCCCTGTAGGAGCCGAGCTTGCTCGCGATAGCGGTGTATCAATCGACACAGATTGCGTTTGCCGCGTCATTGCGTCTCAAGGAAAAAGGCCTTTCCAATGCACCCGAAATTTCTGACGATCCAGAGCAAAATCGCCCTGCTCGCCGGCCTCTGCCTGCTGTTGGTGGTGAGTTTGTTGATGGGCTTGTCGCTGTATCAAACCCTTCAAAGCAGCCAGCAAGTCGCCCAATCCAGCGGCGACATGCTCGCCAACGCCGCCAAGGAGCACATGCAGGCGCTGGGCACCGTGCAGGCGATGCAGGTGCAACGCACCTTCACCCAGACTCACGAATACGGCCAAGGGTTATCACGGTATTTGCTCTACCTCAGGCAGCTGCAACAGCAGGGCCATCTGACCCGCCCGCAACTGCGCCAGGCCCTGAGCAATCAGCTTCACCAGGCCCTGATCGACAAGCCCGACCTGCTCGGGCTTTATGTCATTTTCGAACCCGACGCCCTCGATGGCGCCGACGCCGGTTTCGCTGACCAAGCGGCCATGGGCAGCAACGAGACCGGGCGTTTTTCCCTGTATTGGGTGCAAAGCAAACCCGGTGAACTGCAAGCGGTGATCGGCGACGAAGCACTGCTCGCCAACACCTCGCCGGGCCCCAGCGGCGCGCCGTACAACGCCTTCTACACCTGCGCTCTCGATACCCGGCAAGCTTGCGTGCTGGAGCCCTATTTCGACGAGGCCTCCGGCAGCCGCAAACTGGTGACCAGTATTGCGTTCCCGCTGATGGACAACGGCAAAGTCATCGCCGTGGTCGGCCTCGACATCAACCTCGCCGCCCTGCAACACAACAGCGAAACCAGCGCCCATCAATTGTTCGATGGCCTTGGGCAGATCAGCATCGTCAGCCCGCGCGGGGTGATCTCAGCGAACAGCCAGGACGTCAGCCGCCTCGGGCAACCGTTGGAGAATGCTTCGGTCATGCACGCCTTGCGCCAAGGCCAAGCGAAGGTATTTGTCGATCAGCAGCGGATCAACGTCCTCGAACCACTGGCACCGATTGCCGGCGCCGCTCCGTGGGGTGTGCTGGTGGGCGTGCCGCAGGACGTGTTGCTGGCACCGGTGACCACGCTGCAAAACGAACTCGACGCACAAGGGGTAAAAAGCACCGCGCTGGAACTGTTGTCGGGCGCAGGCTCGGCCCTGCTCGGGTTGATGCTGATCTGGTACGCGGCGTTTCGCATCACCCGTCCGCTGCAAATGCTCACGCGGGTCATGGAGGATATCTCCCTGGGTGACGGCGACTTGACTCGGCGTCTGTCGGTGCAATCGCGGGATGAAATCAGCCAACTGGCGACCGCATTCAACCGTTTCGTCGAGCGTATTCATCACTCGATCCGCGAAGTGTCTTCGGCGGCACTCGGTGTCAACGAAGGCGCCAAGCGAGTGCTACTGGCATCGAACTCATCGATGAGCAACTTCGGCGAACAATCGATCCGCACCCACAGCGTCGCCGCCGCGATCAACCAATTGGGCGCCGCCGCCCAGGAAATCGCGCATAACGCTTGCGATGCTTCACAACAGGCCAGCGCGGCACGGCAACAAGCCGAAGACGGGCGCCAGGTGGTGGAGCGCACGATCCAGGTGATGAACGAACTGTCCGGCAAAATCAGCACCTCGTGCGCCAACATCGAAGTGCTCAATGACAAAACCGTGAACATCGGGCACATCCTCGAAGTGATCAAAGGCATCTCGCAGCAGACCAACCTGCTGGCGCTCAACGCCGCCATCGAAGCCGCCCGCGCCGGTGAAGCAGGCTGTGGGTTTGCGGTAGTCGCCGACGAAGTGCGCAGCCTCGCCGGGCGCACGCAAACGTCAGCAGCGGAGATTCAGCAAATGATTGAAGAGCTGCAAATCGGCGCGCGCGAATCGGTGACGACCATGACCGAAAGCCAGCAGCACAGTGAGGAAAGCGTGAACATCGCCAACCTCGCCGGGAAACGCTTGAGCAGCGTGACGCAGCGGATTGGCGAGATCGACAACGTGAATCAGTCGGTGGCGGCGGCGACTGAGGAACAGACGTCGGTGGTTGAGGCGTTGAATGTCGACATCACCGAGATCAACACCCTGAATCAGCAAGGGGTGGAGAATCTGCAATCGACATTGCGGGCTTGTACTGAGCTCGAAAGGCAGGCGGATCGGTTGAATCAGTTGGTGGGGAGTTTTCGGATCTGAAGGGTGTGAGCGCTTTTGTGGCGAGGGAGCACGCGCCCTCGCCACAGGGTTTCAGTAGCTACCCAATCACTGGAAGGTTGGCTCGGCGCAAGTCGCTGATGTAGTACGAAGTACACGCAACCCCAAAAGCACGATCACCACCATTACAAGCCCCGCGCCAATGGCTACACCGAACCCTGCCCGCGCACCATAGACGTCAATGATCAAGCCCGAAAGCACTCCACCGAGTGCTACGCCGATGCTGATGCCTGTCGTCATCCACGTCAGTCCTTCGGTGATCCTCGACGGTGGAACAATGATCGTGCCGAGATTCATGACGATGACCATCGTCGGCGCGAATGATATTCCTGCCACAAAGAGCATTCCGGCAAGGATGTAGACGTCCGGTGAAAGAATAGGCAACACCGCTGTTACTGCTGTTACCAGTACTCCAATAAAGAACTGCTTTTCAATCGGCAAGGAAACCCTTAGCGCACCAAAAGTCAGACCAGCGATCATCGAGCCGAGCGCATAAGCTGCCAGGATAAAGCTGGCGGACGTTGGCCAACCTTGTGCATTGGCGAAGGCAACAACAGCCACATCGATGGATCCGCCAATCACACCCATCGCTAGAAGCGCCAGAACGATGGTGCGAACACCGGGGATAAGCAAAGTCGAACTTGCGTTCCGCCTGCTGCCCACAACCACTTTTGGCTCTGTCTGCCGTTGCAGAAGAAAAGCCGTTACGCCGATGACCAGAAGCACGACGGCAACAAGAGGCCCGGCTTCGGCGAAGTAGCTGATGCTCAGACCAATGGCGAGTGGTGGGCCAATAATAAAGGCGAGTTCAGTTAGAACAGTGTCCAGGGAGAAAGCCGTGTGTAATTGCGGCTTGCCACGGAAAAGCTGTGTCCAGCGTGCTCTTATCATGGCGGGCATGCTCGGCATCGTGCCCGCCAGTGCCGCCAGAATAAAAAGCAGTAAGGTCGGAGCCCTCACATAGACAGCCATTATCAGCGCCAGCAACATACCAATGCTGAAGGCTGTAACAAAGGGCAGAACCCGACTCTGCCCCCGTTGATCAACGAGCTTCGATATTTGCGGGCCAATCAACGCATTCGCTAATGTAAAGGTACCTGCGACCGAGCCAGCCAACCAATAAAGACCCGTCTGCTGCACCAACATGGTGATGATGCCGATGCCGATCATTGCCTGTGGCAGACGGGCGATGGAGCTCGCGATGACTAACCCCATGACGCCAGGGGTTGTCAGTAGTTCGCGATAGGGATTAGCCATGATTTCTCCAGTTTATAATTTGATGCTGATACCTCAGGGCCTAAAGCAACCTGCTCCTCGAATAGATGATGAATACACAAATGATCAGAATAGTTAGCCATAACTTGGCCGTGCATCCTTGCCTCCCGGTAGCGGATAACATCCACTTTATCGATTGATTGCACCTACAGCATGTAAGTGCAGTTCCATGAAAGATTATCTATTGATCCATAACTGCCACGCGTCTTCGCGATCATCCATCGGCAAACAATCAAACATCTAATTCCAGATCTATTGCTTATTCCAGAACGCTCGCAGCGAACGTTTCTCACAAAAAGCAACCAGACGACCCCGGATGTTCCGCTCAAGCAAAGGAGAAAACGAATCAATCTTGAGCATATTCAGCAACAAAATAATTCAAGCTACCGTTTTGGCTGTTCAGTTGATTGGTCCTGGATAGCGCGAAAAATTGTCGCCTGCATCACCGCCTTCGCGTGCAAGTCGAATCGTCGCACCGCCGCTCCCACAGTTGACCGCATTCCCCTGTAATTGGATGGACTCGCCCACGCCGAGGCGTCAATGCGCCACGGTGGCAGTCTAAGAAGCCAACGGCAGCGAGGGCGAGTCCATGAAAAAGAATACGACGCTTAAACAGTCCCTGTCTTCAACCGATGTGTCGGCCTGTACGACAGTGGCGGTCGATCTTGCCAAGCAGGTCTTTCAGGTCGCAGGCGAAGACGCTCTGGGCCAGGTGCTTTATGAAGAAC